>CAXCBH010000016.1:0-13948 GCA_963980675.1 uncultured bacterium
GGTTTAGCGCCGGTAACTGCTGCTTCACCAATCAACTTTCTTGTCTCTTCATCTACAATTGGTGAAGTAGATTCTTCTACCAATTTCTGGTGCCGCCGTTGGATTGAACATTCTCGTTCACCAAGATGAATAGCATTCCCATGGCTATCTGCAAGGATTTGCACTTCAACGTGACGGGGATTCTCGATGAACTTCTCAATGTACATATCTCCATTGCCAAAAGCAGTTACAGATTCCTGGCTGGCAGATTTATAAGATGATATTACATCTTCAGATTTTTTCACAAGACGCATTCCTCGTCCACCGCCACCAGCTGAGGCTTTTAGCATAATCGGATAGCCCATTTCATCTGCTTTGTTTTGTGCATCTTCTGGACCCTCTAAAATACCTTCACCACCTGGGACCACAGGTACATTAGCATTTTTCATGGTAATCTTGGCCTGTGCCTTATTCCCCATGGCATTGATAATTTCAGATGTCGGTCCTAAAAATGTAAATCCATTCTCTTCACAAATTTTGGAGAACTGAGCTGACTCGGATAGAAACCCATAACCGGGGTGAATTGCATCTATACCTGTAATCTCAGCAGCAGCCATAATTCTGGGAATATTTAAATAACTCTCATTACTGGGTGGAGGGCCTATGCAAACGGCTTCATCAGCGAATTTTACATGTAGGGATAATTCATCCGCCGTTGAATAAACTGCCACAGTTTTAATATCCAATTCATGACAGGCACGAATAATACGAAGCGCAATTTCGCCACGATTTGCGATCAGGACTTTTTTAAACATATGGGTCTAGGCAGGATTTATAATAAACAATGTTTGATTATACTCTACAGGGTCTCCATTCCCAACCATAACTTCAGTAATCGTACCATCAAATTCTGCTTCGATCTCGTTCATTATTTTCATGGCCTCAATGATACAAAGTGTTTGACCTTTTTTCACTGAATCTCCTTTAGAAACAAATGACGGATCCTCTGGAGTTGGTGAAGAATAAAAGGTGCCAGGCATTGGAGACAATAGGTCCTCTCCCTTAGCTACAGATTCGACAATCTCCGTTTGCTGGGAATCATTCGTTTCTGATTGAGCCAATAATGGTTCAGAGGTCTGTACGGGTGTAGCAACTGAAGTTGCTGTTAAACTTCTAGATTTTGATACTCGGTATTTCCTTCCCCAAAAGTTTACTTCAATTTCATTCACATTTGAATTTTCAAGAATGTAAATAATCTCTTTTAATTTATCCTGCCACATAAATACTCCTAATCAATTTTATTCTTTTGACCGTTCAACATATTCACCATTACGGGTGTCAATTTTAAGTTTATCTCCTTCATCAATAAAAAGTGGGACATTTAAAGTATATCCTGTTTCAACAGTAGCCGGTTTATTCGCACCTTGTGCTGTATTTCCTCTAAATCCCGGTTCTGTTTTAGTTACTTCTAATACAACATGAGATGGCATACGAATATCCAACACTTCCGATCCATCAAAAAGCAAATCCACGTTCATACCACCAATCATAAAGTTTTTGCCACTGCCCACAGATTCTGCTGGAATATTGAGTTGATCAAAGGTATCATTGTCCATAAACACAAATGATTCACCATCATCGTATAGGAACTGCATGGTTTTTGCTTCCACACGAATGAATTCAAGTTTACGGCCTGCATTAAATGTTTCATCAAAGATCTTTCCTGATTGGATATCTTTTAATTTAGTGCGAACAAAGGCACCGCCTTTGCCCGGTTTTACATGCTGGAATTCCATAACTTTCATGCGTTTGTGCTTGTGTATGATGACAGCTCCGTTTCGAATATCTGATGTGGTTGCCATGGTTCTCCTTAATTAATTAAAAAACTTAGCCTGAAATTTACGGTCGGACTTCTTGTGTTCAAATGAACGGATTTTATCTTCCCTAAGATTCTCCCTAAAAGGCTACTCTAATTATACATAAAGTACTATAAAATAGGAAATGAGATTTAAAGAGTCAAAAAGTTGTTATAATTGTGAGATAAGAGAAGAAATCAATTTTTTATCGGTAGACATTTTTTCCGAAGATGGAATCTCCCGAGCATATTTCACCATATCTGCATCTGAAAGAAACTGGGCCCATTCGGAAAATATTTCATCTTTCAAGGGAAACAAGAATCGAAATTGATTAATCTCTTCCGTGGTCATTTCCATAGTTCGGATGTAGTATTTTGTTTCTATAAATTCCCGTGATATATGAGAAAGGTCCGCATAATAATCTTTGGATAGACCATTCATATCCAAATCCCTTAAACGGCGCTTTGCACGATCTTCAGGAGATTCATTAATTGTATAATCTAGTTTCTTATATTGGATGTCTTGTCTTTGCTTCCAAGTCCAAATCATACTTCCCAACATAGCGAATAATACAATGCTCAATAATACGGTTTTTAGAGGGAAAACGCTTTTTACAGAAACGGGTCCTTTTAAGGGACGGTATTCTGTATTTTCTGATAGATTCAAGACAGATCCAACAGAATAATGGATTGGATTTGCTGAAATATAATAATCTCTTGTTCCATCTATTTTTAAGATTTCTAAAGCATAATCTGGCGTGATAAAGTCTCCAGTATCCCAAGCCACGATCTCAAATTCAATTCCAATTAATTTCCCATTCTCATGTATCAGTGTTTGATTCCGAATCGAAATTGTATCATTGGTCACTTCTAATTGCGGAAAACGAATGGCCTGATCATTCTGACCTTCTACTTTAATTGTCCATTGAAATATATCACCAATAAATCCTTGAGTTGTATCCAATTCAGAAACGATGGAAAGACTTTGAGAAAAAAGAATTGATGAAACGAGAAAAATAAAAAAAGTACGCATTAGTATCGTTTTTCTCTCATTCGAAAAAATGACATGAGTGGTTCAACAAAATCTTGATTGGTTGAAATTGGAATTAGATCGAATCCAATTTTACGAGTATCTTTTTGAAATATTCCCTGGCGAACCTCGATCTCTTTTTTCAACCGTGTTCTCGCATCTTTGGACGATGTATCCACCCAAAAGGACTCTCCCGTTTCCGGATCTTCCACTTTTGCCAATCCCATATCGGGCATGTCTGTTTCTGCATGATCATAGAGCCGAATGCCAATTACATCATGTTTTCTGTTTACCACTTTCAAGGATGACCAATAATCTTGATCTAAAAAATCAGAAATGATAAAAACTACACTTTTCCGTTTTGCAACTTTCAAGAGATAATCCAAGGCACATTTTATAGATGTGCCTGTTCGTTGTGGTTCAGTATAAAGGAGTTCCCTAACAACGCGGAGTACATGGCTTTTTCCTTTTTTCGGGACAACATATTTTTCTATTTCGTCTGAAAAAAGGATTAATCCAACTTTATCATTATTCTTTATAGCTGAAAATCCCAAGACAGCGGCAATTTCAGCACCCACTTCTCGCTTTAATTGTTGGCCTGATCCAAATTCGCCCGATGCAGAAATATCCACCAAGAGGTATACGGTCAATTCCCGTTCTTCTTCAAATACTTTAATGAATGGAGACCCGGTTCGTGCAGTTACATTCCAATCGATAAGGCGGATATCATCGCCGGGCTGATATTCACGGACTTCAGAAAATGTCATACCACGCCCTTTAAATACGGAATGGTATTCACCGCCAAATAAATCATTCACAAGACCCCGAGTGCGGATCTCGATCTGCTTCACCTTTTTCAGGATCTGACGGGGAATCATGGATGTTTAAGGAACTTCTACAACTTCAAACAATCGTTGTATCACATCTTCCGATGTCAATTCTTCCGCTTCTGCTTCATAGGTCAAGATTACGCGGTGGCGCAAAACATCAGCACCAATATAACGAATATCTTCAGGTGTGATGTAACCACGATGTTCAGTAAATGCCCGTGCTTTTGCTGCACGAATTAAATTGATAGTTGCTCTCGGTGAAGCTCCATAATCGATTATACCTTCCAAATCATTTAAGCCGTTTTCAGCGGGGTTCCGTGTAGCGAAGACTAGGTTTAAAACATAATCTTCAACTTTTTCATCTACATAAATGTCAAGAATTACAGATTGCGCATCCAGGATTTCTTGGCTGGAAACAACTGCCGCCAAATTATCAATATTCACCTTTTTAGTATTTTGGCGTAAAACCATTCTTTCAGAATCATGATCAGGATAATCCACAATAAGTTTAAACATAAAACGATCTACTTGTGCTTCTGGTAATGGGTAAGTCCCCTCCTGTTCGATCGGATTTTGAGTTCCCATAACTAGGAATGGTGAATCTAGTTTAAATGTATTTTCACCGATGGTTACTTGCCGTTCCTGCATAGATTCGAGTAAGGCACTTTGTACTTTTGCAGGTGACCGATTAATTTCATCTGCTAAAATAATATTAGAAAAAATGGGGCCTTTTCGCGTATCAAATTCCCCTGTCTTCTGATTATAAATTAAAGTTCCTAATAAATCAGCTGGCAACATGTCCGGTGTAAATTGGATGCGTTGAAATTTCGTAGAAATGAGTTTTGCTAAGGTGTTAACTGTAAGTGTTTTTGCCAAACCTGGAACACCTTCCAAAAGAATATGTCCATTTGCTAGCATTGCTATCATTATTTTGTTGATTAATACATCCTGACCAACGACCACTTGGGCCATACTCTTTTTTAATTCATCTACAAATACTGACGTTTTTGAGATCTTTTCATTAATCTCTGTCAAACTAAAATCGCTCATAATCTTGCTTGGATTACGATGTAATGTGCTTCAAGGCTGGAATTTCTTCAATCCCCTTACCAAGAAATTCAATTTCAAATTTGACCGATGGAGCTAACTCATGGTTTGGAAATCTTTTTAAAAATTCGCCATATTCAATTTCCGCACTATTAGGGTCGTTCACAACATTTGCATAAATATAACCTATCATAAAAAGGGCATGCGCTTCCTGCGATGAACCTGCAAAATTCTCGATAACTTTCCGATATTCCTGGATTGCTGTTGGAAAATCACGGAATTCATTCATATAGAGGTCACCCAACATATACTGCCCTTTTGGAGTTAGATCATGCTGGGTATATTTCTCAGTCATATACATGAGATGTTCCACCGCTTCTTTCACCATTTTCCGTTTCCTAAGCGATTCAGCCTTATTCAGGATATATTCAGGGAACTGGTCAATCTCTTTTTGAGCTTGGATGGCTTGAATTGAACCCCCATAATTATTTACAGTAGCCTGTAGCGCAGCATAACCGGAACCAAGGTCATTTTTCCAATTCAAATTTATGGAAGCCAGTTTATATTGAGCCTGTGATGCCAAACTATCCTGTGGATATTTGGTCACAAGTGTTTCTAAGCCATCAATGGCCTGATCTGTTTTTTTATCTTTTAAATTTTCATTTGATAATTCAAAAAGTTCACCAGCTGTTTTAGAGCAACCCGTGATTAGTAATAATCCTAATAAGGATAGAATAAATTTAGTTTTCATTGTGTTCCTGTAGTTTTAAGCGGCGGAAATTAATACCTGTTCATCATCCTAAAAAGTGTTTGGTCATGATTTAATGCATCTAGACAATTTCTGTTCCAATTTTATCTTTTTTATCAAAATAAATTTTGAACGCCTAATTGTATTTTTCTTTTTCCCGGGTCATTTACTTGAATTGCATAATCCAAACGAGCGGGGCCTAAGGGAGTTAGTATAGTAACTCCAACTCCGGAATCCCATTTCAGCAGATTTGAAGAAATGTTATTTGTATGTTCTGCCAATAAACCACCATCAGCAAAAATAGTAAACCCGAACGATTTATAGAAAGGGAATCTGTATTCCACATTGGTCATAAAACGAATGATCCCACCCACGGGTTCACCTTTCAATTCTTCAAATCGCAGGACTTCCCATCCCCGCATAGATGTACTGCCTCCAAGATAAAATTTTTCATAACTGTAATCATTAAAATTAGAATCCCAACCCCATAACCGGCCAATTTTAATACGGGTTGCAAAAACGGATTTTTTTCCAATTGGCGTATAGGATTGAATTGCAAGGTCTACTTTAAAATAATCCCGATTACCCCCTAAGACATACCCTGCTGATTTGAATAATCCGGATAACAAATATCCTTTTCGAGTAAAAAGAGGATCATTTTTTTTATCAATATTAATCTTTAACGCAAAGGATCTTTGCTCAATATTCTTCCTTGTTGCTAATTGGTCACTAAAAGATTCCCATACTGATTTAGTTTCAAAAAAGGAGCGTTTGTCAAATCGGATAAATTGAGAAAGATTGATGCCAAATCGTTCTATCGTTTCAATCTTGTCTTTGTATTCAATGAATGTTTCATAAAATCCAGTGAGCTTCGATGGGAAACGTATTCCCATAAACCAACTGCTGGCAAAACTCACATCATATCTGAGACGGGGAAGTACAAATTGTTCTTCCATCGGCACACCGGCTAATAGTTTCGTGGAGAATTGAGTTGGTGTGTTAAAAAAGGATCGATTCCGCCATTCTACTGTTCCACTTATGGCGGGTAAAGGTTCGGCACCTTCAGCAAATCGAATGGGATCATATCCGCCATCTGAAATCCATTCCCGTTGTTTATATCGGCGGAATTCTATAACCATATTCACCAAAGAATCTGTATCTGCTACTTTAATAGGAATCATATTTACCATGGAAAATATGCCCATTTCACGAAGTCGCCGTGTTGTATTATCCATGGTATTTTTTGAATAAATACTTCCAGGTTTATAAGCCAATTCTCGCCAAACTAATGCACTATCAATTCCGCCTAATTTCTCTAAATATGTATTTTTGATCCTAACATCCTTGCCCTCCGAGATTTGGATATTTACTTTTACCGAATCAGTAATATCATCCAGAACATTGATAGTAAAAAATAATTTCCCAATTTGATGATACTCATTTTCAACAGCGTATAAATTATCATTAATGAAAACTGGATTGTATGGTTTTCTTTTGTCTAGACCCAGCAGTTTTATTATTAATTTCTCTGAAATTGAATGATTGCCAGTAATAGAAATTTTTCTAATGAAATACTGTTTCCCCTCCTCTATTTTATAAACAATATGAGCAAAATTGTTTTCAATGGAATAAGATTCTTCCAATTTGACATCGAGGAAACCCTTAGAATGGTAAAAACTTTTTAAAGTCAGCGCATCGAGTTTTAAAAGACGAGAATCAAATTCAGGTTGGCGGACAAACCAATTAGGTGGACGTTGACGAATGATATACATTACTTCATTCATAGAAACATTCTCATTTCCTATCAAATTGACTGTTTTGATTATAATATCATCGGTTTGCGAGCGCACAGTACCCGTCCATGCCAGAAGGCATAAAAAAATAGTATATAGTGATTTCACGTATTACTTAATAAGCGTATCGGTAACGATATTTAAGGTTTAAATTTCCATACTCATCTATATTCCCTACCACAGAAAAATGTCGATTTAATTTATACTCTACACCAATCTGTGATTGGTTCGGATTTGTTAATGAAAAGGATCTTTTATACGATAAATTTAAGAAAGTTTTATCACCTATTTGTCTTTTTGCTGTGACTTCAAAATCTTCATCAGCACCTTGAAGTAATCCGGCAGCACCCGATATAGCAATATCATCCACCAATCCCAATTTACCAAATTCAGAATCTTTCAAATTTTTTTCAAATTGGTGCTCTAATAATGATCCAAGAACGGATACAGTTTGATTCCCGAAACCCGTTGATGTTAATTCCTGATCTTCAAATCGTTTTCCCCAAGTCAATAATTCTAAAATATCACTTTCAGAAAATCCACTGGCGGATTCCAACATTATATCTAAATCATCTATTCCACCATTGATACGGAGATTTATCCGTTCATCGTCAATCATTGTGAAGGCATTTACATCAAATAATGGATTGAATCCTTTGTTGTCAAAACTCACATATCCCTGAAGCCCCCTGAAATTATCCTTGTAAGAGAAAACACTCCCATCTTCTACAAAGATTTCACCTCCAAAATCCATTTCCTGATGTCCAATTTGGGATATACTCATTTCACCGGTCACCACTGCATCGATTTGGGAATTCTGGAATAATGCCGATCCCCGGATAGGAATGTTGAGTTGATAGGACATAACAGTACCAATCTCTTGAGGAAGAGCTGTACCCATTTCTTCTGTAGTGAATTCATAAAGAATATTTGCATCCAAAGATTCAATTGTACCGGCGATTGTGATTGTGTCTCGCCCGGAAATAGTTACATCCACATTACTTTGTCCTGTGATATCCAAGTAAAGCGCCTTAAAAGATGCTTCTTTCCCTTTTAGATGCAAATCGTAACCAGGATTAAAAAACTGGGTGAAATCTATAGAGCCTGACAAAGTTGTATTTTGCTTTTTTGGTTTTGGATATTTCCCATTTGAATGATAAAGTGTTGTTACCAGGTCTTGTATTACTAATTGATTATGGTTCATAAAGGCTTCACCTTCAACCGATGTTGCCGGATCAGCGGTCAAGAGGGTATAGATTTTTCCATTTTTCACTTTAATTTGACCGCTTCTTTGAATCGATTCTACAGGACCAGTTAAGGATAAAGATATGTCAATGTCTCCACGCACTGAATCCAAATCCGCGATATAGGGCGTTAGAAATGGCAGTGATCCCATTTGCGCCAATGCATGAAAATCCAATGAATCTCCTGGAAAAAACCGGCCAATACTGGGTGAATTGATATTAAAATCAAAAGGAACTGACCCCTGAGCGGTTATTTTTCCATCAGGATGGGTGGCCACAACTTTTTTCACAGAAAGTCTGCGACCATCATATGACCCATTTCCGAATACATTACCTAATTCAATACTATCAAATAATCCATTTTGAATATCAAAATCATAAGTGAATTGAGTATTGACAGGAATACCTTTTAAATGAAAAGAACCCGATAATTCACCACCCAGCGTAAAAAATTTTGGAATAAATTTGTGGATAAATTGTAAGGAGAGATTAGAGAAAGTTGATCTCAAGGAAATGGGTGTTTTCCCCACACGGTTTTTACCCAAGGGTAGAATCCCATTGGCTTGAAGTCCCATGGATTCGCCCCGTGTCATTGAAATATCATCCATATGAAGCATGCCTTTATTAAATAAAAAGGAAAGAGTCATTTCATCAAAGGGTTCATCCATATACCGACCATTTTTCAATGATAGGTCCGCATCAATATCCAAGGCATCTTTTACCCATTGTAACCAAACCTCACCAAAAACTATTCCGGATACTTGGAAACGCTTATCTTTAATGAATTGTGTCAAGATCTCCGCGTCAAAATTAGACATTTTGAAACGTCCTTCCGGTTTGTCACCTCCAGTAATGACTCCTTCCATCATGCCGTCATTAATATGCAATTCAAACGGATCTACTATCAAGATCGAGTCTTGGAATGAAAAAGTCACAGGACGAGCATTTACAAGAAAATGGTTGTGATACAACGCTTGTAATCGGTTGATTGAATACTGTTTAATTCCATCATATTTTCCGGACGCTTGGAAATAATCTTCCCCTGATGTAAAATGGCAATTTTCAATATCTACTTCATCATTTCGAAGAGTCGCATAGGCTGTCCCATTTTCAAAGAATCTATCTCTCCATGATCCCGCACCTGCTTTCATATCAACAAATCCGGATGTCAAAGAATCTGAAATAGACATTTGAGAATTTAATTCAATTGATTTCAATTCAAAATCATCGAATTTTATATCATTACAAATCAATTCTGCATTGGCGGATGGCGAATAATAATCACCTTGAACCTTGAGCCTACCTGTTGCACGGCCCGACATAAAATTACCTGGCAGAAATTGATTCACTAATTCAATATCAGCCTGTTCTAATTCAGCCATAATATCGATAGTATTATCCTTAAAATTGCCTTCCCCATTGATGGTAAGATAACTATCCCCCACCATAACCATTACAGGATCTACAGTTGTAATTATACTATCTTGGTAGGATACTTGCCCATGAATGGATATTTCACCATCATCATATAATTTGGATTCGATTATTTCCAGTATCAAATCAATTTGATCCAACGAACCGGATTTTGTTAATCCTGCGTCAATTATAGCTAATCCTGATAATTGAGTTGGGGCCTGATCAGTCATCCATCGACTCAGATCCAATTTCATAAGATCCAGTGTGCAATTTACTTCTTCACCCGACTGCCAAATACCATTC
Organism: uncultured bacterium; assembly: GCA_963980675.1. GTDB lineage: Bacteria > Fidelibacterota > Marinisomatia > Marinisomatales > UBA1611. The sequence goes on from CAXCBH010000016.1 coordinate 10,246, forward strand.
ATGTTTAGTTGGGACATCTCTCCCGCTAATTGAAGTTTCTTTATAACCCACGCTTGTTTTTGTCTTCCTATTAAAAACTCTCCCATCATATCCAATCCAAGGTCATTATCAACAGCCAAAGTTCCGGAGAAATATTTTAAATCAGATTCAAAATCAAAACTACCCGAAAAAGTGGAAAATTTATTTTGAAGCGGTAATTTGGTGAATAATTCTTCAGGAATTTTGAATTCACTTACATTCATATTTCCAGTTAATAGGGAGCGTTGATCATCAAAAATCATCTCACCCCGTGTAGGAACCCCCAAAATATCACCCGTGACCTTATTGAGATAAAAGTATGATCCATCAAATCCCAAAACTAGACTACGAAGGTTTGCAAGCATTTTTGGATTCTCTTCAATGGATAATTGAAATAGATCACAAACTAATATTGGGTGAGTCCCACCTTCAAATTCACCTCCAATTTTCAAATTTATTTTGTAGAATTGTTCATTGAAGGGTGACATAATTTGTCCTGAAACAAAAAATGATTTTACATGAAATGGAATATTGATGGATTGTCTTCCAACTTTTGATGAATCCATTTTAGTCCAAGTATTATCATATTCAGTTGACAGCCCTTCAATGCTCAATATATCGAAAGTTATTTCTCCGAAGAAGGATGCAATATGTCCAAAATTAATGGATGATTTTTTTATCAGAATTTGAGGACCATCCTGGTGACTTAAAGAGATATTCTGAAACTGCATTGTTCCAAATAAAGTACCGGATGATGATCCAACATCGATAGACCAACCGGTTGATGTTATCTTTTCATTAAGCTTTTTTTGAATGAACTCTCCCCAGACTGCTACTCGTAGAAGTATCATTAAAAACAGGATGATGGCGGCACTAATGCCGAGTATGTATTTTTTCTTGTTTTGCACCATGGAAAGGTTACAATGTGAACTCTAATTATGGAAGTGAGTTCCATATAAAAAAAAAGCTCTCAACCAATCGGACGAAAGCTTTTTTCAATCTTAAGAAAAAAGATTAATCGACAACTTCAAAATCAGCGTCTTCGATCTCACTCTCTTTTTTCTTTTTTGTATCTGCACCATCCGTTGACTCACCACCTGAAGCATCCTCTTCCTGCTTTGCAGAATCATACATTTTTGATGCTACGGTACTCCAGAATGCATTTAAAGATTCCATGGCAGATTTAATGTTATCTACACTACCACTCTCTTTGGCTTTTTTCAATTCTTCAACTTTTTCAGTTAAGCTCTCTTTTTCCGAATCATCTAATTTCTCACCATGTTCCTTAACATTTTTCTCTGTTTCATAGATTAAATGTTCTGCTTGATTAACCAAATCAATCTTTTCACGCTTTTCTTTATCTTCACTTTCGTGTTTCTTGGCATCATTCACTAACTTATCGATCTCTGTATCGGATAATCCACTGGAAGCTTCAATTCGAATACTTTGCTCTTTACCTGTGGCTTTATCTTTTGCATTTACATTCAGAATACCATTGGCATCGATATCAAAGGAAACTTCAATTTGTGGAATGCCGCGAGGTGAAGGCGGAATGTCCGCCAAATGGAAACGACCAATGGTCTTATTATCCAGAGCCATTTCTCGTTCACCTTGTAGCACATGAATCTCAACAGTGGTTTGGTTATCAGCAGCCGTACTGAATACCTGTGATTTCTTAGTGGGAATAGTTGTGTTTCGTTCAATGAGTTTTGTGGAAACGCCACCCAATGTTTCAATCCCCAGAGAAAGAGGTGTCACATCTAATAATAGGATATCATCCACATCACCGGAAAGAACACCTCCCTGAATTGCAGCACCCAGAGCGACAACCTCATCAGGGTTCACACTTTTATTCGGCTCTTTACCAAAGATCTCTTTAACTTTTTCTTGAATCTTTGGAATCCGTGTTGAACCACCCACCAGGATTACTTCATCAATTTCACTTTTGGATACACCAGCATCTTTAATAGCTTGCATACAAGGTTGAATCGTTCGCTCAACAAGGTCATTCACTAAGTCCTCAAATTTTGCGCGTGATAGTGTCAGGTTTAAATGTTTAGGACCGGATGCATCAGCCGTAACAAAAGGGAGATTAATATCGGTTTGCTTTGATGAAGACAATTCTTTCTTTGCCGTTTCCGCTGCTTCTTTCAAACGCTGAAGCGCCATCGCATCTTTTCGAAGATCGATCCCATCTGATTTGTTGAATTCATCCGCTATCCAATCAATTACTTTCTGGTCAAAATCATCACCACCAAGATGCCCGTCTCCATTGGACGATTTTACTTCAAACACACCATCTCCTAATTCGAGGATGGAAATGTCAAATGTTCCACCACCCAGATCAAAAACAGCGATCTTTTCATCTTTCTTTTTATCCAAACCATAAGCGAGGGATGCTGCAGTAGGTTCATTAATAATTCGGCGAACATTCAATCCGGCGATCTTCCCTGCATCCTTCGTTGCCTGACGCTGAGAATCATTAAAATAAGCAGGAACTGTTATAACCGCATCGGAGACACTTGTCCCAAGATATTCTTCTGCTTGTTGTTTGAGTTTTTGTAAAATCATAGCAGAAATTTCTGGTGGAGTGTACTCATTATCACCTGCATTCACCACACATGCACCATTTGAATTTTTCTCAACTATATAAGGAACTTCAGTCAATTCAGTCCCAACTTCATCATGCATCCTGCCCATGAACCGTTTTATAGAAAAAATAGTGTTTTCAGGATTTGTAACTGCCTGGCGTTTTGCGGCCTGTCCAATAAGTCGATCACCGTCTTTTGTAAATCCTACAACGGACGGTGTCGTCCTGCCGCCTTCCGGATTAGTGATTACTGTAGGTTCCCCGCCTTCTAAGACGGCAACACACGAGTTTGTGGTTCCTAGGTCAATTCCAATAATCTTGCCCATTCTATCTCCTTTTAATCGAAAAACAAAAATTGTATTAAAAATGCTGGTTTATTTAGGCAAGGAATGTACCACCGACAATGGTGGTACAATTTGACAGATGAGATTAATTAGTCCACCTATATGGCGGACTAGAGTCTATTCAGACGATGATTTAGATCTTTTCCCTTGAGATTTCTTACTGGACTTATAATCGAAATACAGGTCTTTTTTCAATGCTTTAACTGTAATGGTTGTCCCTTTGGTAAATGCATGTTTAAGTATCATTTCGGAAATGGGATCTTCTAATGACTTTTGAATCTCTCTTCGAAGTGGTCGAACACCATATTTTGCATCATATCCATTCTTCGCCAAGAGTTTCTTTGCAGTTTTTGTCATTTTAAGTCTTAGTCCCAGTTTGGAAAGGTTTTGGACCAGGTCAAACAATTGGAGATCAATTATGTCATACACATTCTGTTCAGAGAGAGAATGAAATACAATAGATTCATCGATTCGATTCATTAGTTCCGGAGAAAAAAGATCCTGAACATTATCCATAACTCGCTCTTTCATATTTTGATATTTCTCTTCAGCTTTACTTCCACCAAAACCAAATCCATCATTTTTCAAATCCTTTGTTCCCAAATTTGATGTCATGATCACAATGGAGTTTTTGAAATCTATTTTTCTTCCAAGTCCATCTGTTAATACACCTTCATCAAATACTTGAAGTAGTACATTATATATATCTGGATGAGCTTTTTCAATTTCATCCAACAAAACAACAGAGTAA
>CAXCBH010000017.1:0-13741 GCA_963980675.1 uncultured bacterium
TTTAACATGGATCTATAACAGCAAACACAAAGATGATTTTATATCTACTCTTCCTGGTGGCGGATGGCCAAATAGTACTCTTGAAAAAAGATTAATCAATGAAGGTGGCAAGGTTAGAGCAAAGACTGGTGGACTATCGGGAGTGCGCAATTTAGCTGGTTATATTGAATCCCAAAAATATGGCACTGTAGCATTCTCAATATTGATGAATGGTTATATCGGCTCTTCATCAAAACATAGATATGTTCAAAACCAAATTATTAAAACAATCATCCATGATTAAACCAACTGCTCTAAAACCGAATGCCACCATTGGCATTTTGAGTCCATCTTCATGGATGAATGAATCAGATTTGAAATTGGCTATAACTGTTTTTGAAGAAAAGGGCTACCATCTTGTTTTGGGCGAAAGTGTATTTTTGAAAGATCATACATTTTCAGGGACACCAGAACAAAGAGCCAATGATATTAATGGCATGTTTGCCAATCCAAATATTGATGCTATTATTTGTGCTCGTGGCGGATATGGGGCTAATCGCGTTTTACCTTTAATCGATTATGATTTAATTAAAGTGAATCCAAAAATATTTATGGGGTATAGTGACGTGACAGCATTTCTTACATCCATCACACAAAAAACCGGACTTGTTACCTTTCATGGTCCCATGTTGTCTAGCTTTAGTAAAGGAATGGTGGATTATAATTTTGATTTAATAGAAAAAACTTTATTTGGCTATGAATCTATAACAATCCAATCACCACCTGAATTACAACGCCGCGTTTTAAAATCCGGAAAAGCTGAAGGCCCTCTTTGGGGCGGAAATATGTGTTTATTAATTAATCGTTTAGGTACCCCAGATCAACTCAATACGGATGGTACCATTTTATTTATTGAGGATATTGATGAATATTTATATGCATTCGAGCGCATGATAGTCCACATGAAAGAAGCGGGTATGTTTCAAAATATTACTGGATTAATTATCGGAGAACTGGTGGATATGAAAGATCAAGATATACCTTTCGGAAAGACAACAGATGAAATAGTCTTGGATGTATGTGGTGATTTGGATATTCCCATCATTTCGAATTTCCCCTGTGGACATGGAATGTATCATGCAACAATGCCTATTTCCATACCGGTTCGATTAGATTCGGATTCTCAATCTCCCACATTAACTATTTTAGAATCACCTGTAAAATAAGGATTATTTATGCTGAATTATATCTGGTTTGGGATGATGTTTATTGGTGTTGTCGTTGGTGCATTCACAGGGAATATTGATGCAGTAACAGAAGCAGCCATTGATATGGCAAAAGTGGCTGTAAATCTAGCCATTGGACTTATTGGTATTATGGCTCTATGGTTAGGGATTATGAAAATAGCGGAAGAGTCTGGCCTGATTCGTGTCATTGCCAAAGGTTTACGTCCTATAACGATTCGTCTTTTTCCCGACGTTCCGGAAGATCACCCTGCAATTGGGTCCATCGTATTAAATATGGCAGCCAATATATTAGGATTAGGAAATGCGGCCACGCCGCTTGGGCTTAAAGCCATGGAAGAACTCCAAGAATTAAATCCGAATAAAGAAACAGCCACCAATGCCATGTGTACCTTTTTGGCAATCAATACATCCAGCGTACAGTTAATTCTTCCAGCCACTGTGGTAGCGCTCATGGGTGCCCATTCTAGTCAGATATTTATTACAACCATTGTGGCAACTGGAATGTCCACGATTGCTGCAATAGTTGCAGTAAAGTTTTTAGAAAAGCAGAAACGATTTTCTATTACTGAAGAGCGTAAATCATGATAAACTCATTTGTCAGTGGTGTGAATGAATTCTCAAAATACATTATTCCATTTCTATTGGTGGGCATCCCATTTTATGGATTGGTTTTCAAAAAAGTAAAAGTATATGAAACTTTCGTAGAAGGTGCAAAGGATGGTTTTACTATTGCCGTCAGAATTATCCCATATCTTGTGGCAATACTTGTTGCTATTGGCATGTTTCGTGCTTCCGGCGCCCTGGATTTATTGCTTAATTTCCTTTCACCTGTTTTAACTCTAATCGGATTTCCGCCAGAGAATCTTCCTTTAGCGCTTATGCGGCCATTATCCGGTAGCGGGTCTTTGGGATTATTAACCGATCTGATCAATGCCCATGGTCCTGATTCTCTCATTGCTAAAATTGGTGCCACCATGTTTGGATCTACAGAAACTACATTTTATGTATTGGCTGTTTATTTTGGATCGGTAGGGATTCGCAAGACACGTCATGCGTTGGTAGCAGGATTATTTGCTGATGCAGTAGGTGTTTTGAGTGCCGTTTACATATGTCAATTCTTCTTTGGCTAAATGAATAGGCACCAAGGTCGCTAAGAATCACGAAGATAATATATATGATTAGAGTTCTAAGTTTCTTAGGTATCATCGCTTTTTGGGGATGTGGCAATTCTGGTTCAATTGTTTCAAAAGAAACTATCTCCAAACATGATTTAGTTGATATTCAAGAATTGGACCCCACCCTTCTGGTGGAATTAAAATATTCTACCACTGACAATTTTATGAAAATGGATGTGTATGGTGATTTAGAAACATGTTACTTGCGAAAAGTCCCTGCTGAAATGCTTGAGAAGGCTCATTCCATTTTAAAAGAGACCCATCCTGATCTTCGATTATTAATTTATGATGGACTTCGTCCCCGTTCGATCCAATGGATCCTTTGGAATACTCTAAACGATGTTCCGGAATCAGAAAGGTCTAATTTCGTGGCGAATCCGAAATCGGGGTCGATTCATAATTTTGGTGCTGCGGTTGATCTTACAGTTGCTCATAAAAATGGAACACCACTAGATATGGGAACTCACTACGATTATTTCGGTGATTTGGCGTTCCCAAGATTGGAAGATTCTTTGATAGTGGTTGGAGATTTAACAATAGAGCAAGTTAATAACCGTCTTATTCTAAGAGATGCCATGACTCAAGCTGGATTTAGCCCTATCACCACAGAGTGGTGGCATTTTGATTCATTCCCCTATAAGGAAACAAAACGAAAGTTTTCCATTATCGAATAAAAATGAGTCACCTTAATAAAATTGTCTTATGTCTAGTTGTAATGTCATCGCTTGCATTATCAAAAAATAAACCAGAACGGTTATCTCCAGGCGATACAATATTATTCATCGCTCCATCAGGAAATTTAAAACAAGATCGAATGGCATTAGCCAAAAAGCGTTTAGAAGATCGAGGATATGTCACGGTCCAGGCACATGACATTTTTCGCCAATATGGATACTTGGGTGGCACAGATAAAAGACGTACAGAAGAATTTATGGCTGGTTGGATTGACCCTCGTATTAAAGCCATTTTTCCGGGTACAGGCGGGTATGGTACAACCCGGATTTTAGATCAACTGGATTATGATATTATAAAAAATAATCCAAAAATTTTGGTAGGATTCAGTGATATTACTGGTTTGCATCTAGCCATCAATAAGATGACCGGTCTCACAACATTCCATACCCCAAGCCCCATGTATGGCTTGGGTAGTGAAGATTATCTTTCTCCTATTTCTGACCATTATTTCTGGCAAGCCATTGAAGAAAATAGTCCAAATGGGTACACCATTGATGTAAAATTATTTGAATTGGGTGAATCTGTTATTACGCTCCATGGGGGAAAAGAAAAAGGTGTACTTATTGGTGGAAATTTATCTTTGATCAATACACTCATGGGCACGCCTTATGAAATTGAAACGAAAGGAAAAATTCTTTTTATAGAAGATGTGGGTGAAGCACCTTACCGTATCGATCGGTATTTTTCCCAATTAAGAATGGCTGGCAAGTTTGATCATCTTAAAGGAGTTATTTTAGGGAAATTTACCCGAAGAGCCACAGAACCACCGGATGATGATAATAGTTTTACAATGATGGCAGTATTGGAACAATATTTTTCAAATTTGGGTGTCCCGGTGATTGCCAACTTTCCGGTCGGACATTACAAGTATAATGTGACATTCCCGATTGGCATCATGGCAGAGATTGATGCGGACAAGCAAATAGTAAAAATTTTAGAAAATCCAACCCAATAAAACAAAAATTATGAGCGAGTACAAAAGAGATCTTGGGCTCAAAGAATCCGTTGCTATAGTATTCAGCCGCATCATCGGTTCAGGAATATTTCGAACACCTGCACCTATTATGGCTTTGGTGGGCTGTACGTCCCTGTTCGGATTGGTTTGGATTATTGGTGGAATCATTACAATCTTTGGTGCGGTAATCTATGCTGAACTCACGGCTATGCTACCTAAGTCAGGTGGCCCTTATGTTTTCCTGAAAGAAGCCTATGGGCCTTATATTGCATTTATCCGTGGTTGGGCTATGTTCTTTGTATCAGAGACGGCATCAATCGTTGCTGTTGCATTGGTTTTCACCGAATATCTGAATGCCATTTGGGAAATCACCATGGGAACCCAATTTAATCTTTTTATCACATTTGCCATTTCATTAATAACCATTTGGGGACTCACAGGCATCAATTTATTTGGTGTCAATATGAGTGGAAAATTCCAGGTTATTTTCAGTACTATTAAGGTCGGAGCTGTAGGCGCAATTATTGGGATGACTCTTACTTCTTTTTCTACTGGGAATATTGGGAATTTTACAAATCCACTTTGGCCAGAGACATTTGGATGGGAAACTGTATTAGCAGTGGGGGCTGCTCTCCGATATTCTTTTTTTGCTTTCAGTGGATGGGAAGGCGCCACCTATATGGCTGAAGAGGTAAAAGACCCGCAAAGGACACTTCCCTTATCTCTCTTCTTTGGGATTGGAGGTGTTACCTTACTTTATATCGGAACCAACCTTGGATATTTATACCAGTTAAATGTTCAAGAGATCATTGAGAATAAGTGGGTTGCGACCGCTGCTATGAAAGTCGTTCTTGGTGCTACTGGTGGTGTACTCATTTCTGTCGCTGTTGCTATTAATGCATTTGGGAATATTAGCACCCAAATTTTATGCAAAGGTCGAACTTGGCATGCCATGGCGCGGGATGGTCTCTTCTTCGATAAATTCAAGGTTTTGCACCCGGTATTTAAATCGCCTAACAATGCCCTAATTGGCCAAGGGATTTGGGCAACTATATTGCTAATATTTTCTGTGGTGGCAACCTATTTACAATCGGGTACCAGTGGTTCTAATGCCTATGAGATTATGATTGATTTCTTTTCCGCAACCAGCACTATTTTCAATTTATTGACTTTTGGGGCAATCTATGTTTTACGAAAAAAATGGCCTCAAAAGGATCGGCCTTATAAAGCACTCCTGTATCCCTGGAGTATGATTATTGTTTTAATTCTATATTCTTCATTTTTGGTTATCACCTTGATCACTGCATTCATTCCATCTTTGGTTGGGTTGGCCCTCACCTTCAGCGGCACTTTTTACTATTTGAAAAAAGTAAAAATTAAATCATGAAAAAGATCACATTTGTTCTCCTTCCACTTTTTTCTATGGTCGTAGTTTTTACTTCTTGTGGAGAAATTGATTTACGGTCACCTATTACTGAAGTTGACTCTGGAATTATTGATTCGCTTTTATCGGATTATGATTTGGTAGAAGGTCCAGGCGCTGCAGTTATGATCATTAAAGATGGAGAGATTTTATTTTCTAAAGGATATGGATTGGCCAATTTGGAAGAGGAAATTTCCAATACAAATGAAACCAATTTCAGGTTGGCATCCATTACAAAACAATTCACGGCAATGTGCATTATGATATTAATAAATCATGGTGAATTAGATTTTGAATCGACTTTGACAGATATTTTTTCAGCCTTCCCTTCCTATGGGAATAATATAACCATTCGCCAAATGTTGAATCACACATCGGGACTGGTGGATTACGAATCATTGATTCCTGATGATGCCTCTGAACAAGTGTCTGACGGGGACATATACACCATGATGTTAGGCCTAAGTTCAACCTATTTTGCACCGGGAACACATTATCGCTACAGCAATACGGGCTACGCTTTATTAGCCATGATCGTTGAAGAAAAATCTGGACTCATTTTTTCGGAATTTTTAGAGGAAAATATTTTTTCACCCTTGGAGATGAATAATAGCGTTGCCCACCAAGAAGGAATCTCAAATATTACAAACCGTGCTTATGGTTATTCTCATGGAGATGATGGGTATAATCTGGATGATCAAAGTTTAACCAGCGCCGTATTGGGAGATGGCGGCATATATACATCATTAAACGATATGTTCCGTTGGGATCAAAGTTTGTATACAGATAGCCTTGTTCCTTATGAAATATTAAATGAAGCATTTACTTCTGGAGAGTTATCCAGTGGTGAAAAAACAGGTTATGGATTTGGTTGGCGGATTGATTCCTATTTATACCGCGAACGAGTAGCTCATACTGGTAGTACCAGAGGATTTCGAAATGTGTACATGCGATTTCCGGACCAACATATTAGTATTCTAATTCTCACAAACCGAAACTCAGGAAGTCCATTTAATATCGCAGAAAAAATTGCCGATTATCTTTTTGACGCTTAGCTAAATGCGATTCATAATCCAGCTTTTACCCATTCTAATTTCTTCTCTTTTCCAATACTGCAGACAGATTTTGGCAAGAATCGGGGAAATTTAATAATTCTATTATCATTCAATATTCTAGTTTAAATCGATTCAAATCAGGGATGTAATCTTTGTCTCTAAATAATTCAAATTCGTAGATAACTCTCCCCAATTCTGATAAAAAGGGAATTGTTAATGATTCATAATCATAGGTATCATCATTAATAATTCCATTTTCATTTCCATAAACGACTGCGCTTAAGAAAAATTCTACATTGTTATCAAAATCTACTATATAGGCACTATCAATTAGAAAACCGTATGCAAGCCCCACTTTGTTGAATAACCTAATATTGGGTGGAATTGTAGCATGATTGTCCCCAAAAAGAAAAAATTTGCAATAACTATCAAAATATTTTTCTCGATCGTAAACCGGTTTATGACTTTCTCGAGGTAATATGGACATACATTTATATAAATAATTTTTATCTCGTTCAGTCAGATTGATTTCTCTGTTTTCAAATACTTCAGGGAAAATTGTATGAATCAAGAAATTGTGCTTATCTTTCAAACTCATGTAGTTTTTCTTTGAGAAATCGAATGGTTTGGGAATCACTCCATTACCAACTGTATGAGATTCCCCAATAAAATAATTATCAAAGGGAGCATCTAGAGGTAATTGACCAATCTCACTTTCCTGATGATAAAAAATCCCATCTTGATTGAAAAATTGAATTTGGTTGGTCACTAAATTTTGTTTTTCGCTCAGTCCAATCCCAAGTCGATGACGAATTCTTGTACTCCTGTACCCAAGTTCCCAAAGCCGTTTGTTGATATAATCCCTGCCAAGAAATTCATAAAGCCTGTTAAAAGCATCATTATCTGATACAATGAAAAGTTTATGGATAAAATGTGCTATGGATGGATAACCGGAATGTGAAGTCTCGTCCCGATTCATTCCAAGTAAACCGATGGGGTGATCTTCAATTTTCATGGGTGTATCCATGTCTATTGAAGAGATATTATTTAATTTTTCCAATGCTAACACAGCAATTGGAAATTTTATGGCACTGGCCGGATAAAAATAGGTTCCATCTTTCATCCCAAATTGAAATGTTTCAAAAGTAGGTTCATTGGATTGATTGCGGTGCACCATGGTGTAGATTACCTGAAACCTAAATTGTTCCGGAGCCTGAAGTATTGGTTGGAAACGGGAATCTATGTGCTTCAATAACTGCGAGAAATCGAGCTTTTTTTGTTGTTCCATTTCCATTTCATTGCCAATAACCATGGCTGAACATATTAGGGTTATTAATAAAAATAAATTGATGAATGAATTATTTCTTACTGACATTCAATATGCCCTGAGTCAATATTGTTACAATAATATTTGTGGTAACAGATAAGAAAATAAACCAAGTCCATGCCAAGCCTATTTGTTTGAGAAAAAATACAATTAAGCAACTGGATATCAGCCCTATAATCAAACTGATTTGAGCAAATGAGTAATCAAGTTTGCTCAATAAAAAGAGGCCCAATAACCCACCATATGTAAACGATGCAATTTGAAGCCCCATAATTACAATAGCAGAATCTCCTTCATCAAATATTAGAGCAATACCAATGAGCACAATCGCCCAAATACCACTGACAATCCGTGATTTTCTCAAACCAGCTTCGCCCTTTAGCCAATCCGTAATAGTGGATGAAGCCAAAGAATTGATGGATGAACTCAAGGTGGACATGGCTGCGGACAGGATTCCTGCTAAAAGTAAACCTTTAACACCGATGGGCAAATGATCTATTATAAATGTTGAAAATTCTCGATCTTTAACGAGCTCTACACCGCCAATAAAAATGTAGATCAAAGATCCGGCCAATAAGAAAATTCCGAATTGTAGAAATACAAATAAGCCACTACCGATCATGGCTTTTCTTCCGGATTCAAGATCTTTAGTCCCTAAAACACGTTGAACCATCATATAGTCAGCGCCGTGGGATGAAAAAGACAAAAACATGCCGCCGATGACCGCACTTATGAATAAATAGGGATCGTGAATAAAATCACCTCTGAAATTCAGTATCTGCAATTTTCCTGCTTCGTTCAATTGAACAAATACATCCCCGGCTGATGGTTCCATATTAAACAGGACATAAAATATGGAAATCAGGCCGCCGGCTAAATAAAACACAAATTGAAAACTATCAACCCAAACGATAGTGCGGATTCCTCCAAGAAGTGAATAAACCAGCGTTACACCACCAATAACCAATACGGATGTCGGCAACGACCATCCAGTTACAACCTGAACAATAACTGCCGTAGCAAGGAATCGAATTCCATCGGCAAGAATCCGGGTAATGAGGAAAACACCTGATGCAACTTTTTGTATCTCCGGGCCAAATTTCTTTCCCAAAACCTCATAAATGGATGTGACCCCTAACTTGAAATATTGTGGTAGTAAAAACAGACTTACTAAGATCCTCCCCAGGATGTATCCAATAGCCAATTGCAGGAATAACCAATTCCCTCGATAGGCAATTCCTGGAATGCTGATAAAGGTCAATACAGATGTTTCTGTGGCCACGATAGAAAACATAGCTACAACCCATGGAATGTTTTTTCCACCTAGGAAATAATCAGAAGTGGATTTATTCAACCTACTCTGCCACCACCCGAAACCCATGAGTCCGATTAAAAATAAAAAAATGATTGATGTGTCTATCCAGTGTAACATATTCTTAAGTGATTTTTTTGGAATCTATTTTAATAGAATCATTCTGCCTGAATTTTTTATATCATCAGATATGAGAGAATATATATAAATGCCTGATGAAACTTTTTCGCCATTAATATTTGTCCCATCCCAGATTAAATAATATTCGCCTGGCTCATAAATAGAGTTTGTCAGTTCTTTTATTTTGTTTCCGAGAATATCATATACTGTTAAACTTACGCGTCGAGAATCACCAGTTTGGAATTTGATTTTTGTTGTGGGATTAAATGGATTCGGATAATTCCCAGTTAAGGTAATTCCCATCGGAAGCGCTTCTGTATTTATTGATAATTCAAATTCATCTACGACTCGGAAATCATCAATATATATTTTCCCAAATTGTGCTTGTCCCGGAGAATAGGTTAATTGAAAACTATCAAATCTCATTGTGCCATCTAATTGACCATCCCCAATCCAATCGCCAGTCCCATCAAGATTCAAATCCCAGTGAACTAATTTCCACCCAATCCAATCGATGATATACCAAGGGCTCACTTCGTGGTATTCTGCTCCAGTACTGGGTAGATTATCATCAACGGCAAACCTGAATTTGTTGCCGGAGCCATCTCCAAAAACATAAGCTTGCATGGTTTTGCTATCGTTGAAGGTAATATTTCTCGGAGGGCCACCACTTAAATAAACTCGGATTAGCCAATCGGAAGAATTGGAATTCCAGCCATAATTAATTTTCATGGATTGAGTGCTGCCAAATAAACCGATAATTGTTTCCATATTTGGCAACATGGAGGTACTATCGGTAATAATTCCCGTCGTACTCCCAGAACTTTGCGGTCCCCACCAATTATCTTGAAAATTCTGTTCCATTGCATCAATTATTGTGATATTCAAATCAATGTTTCCGGTATTAAAAGAATAAGAATGGTTGATTGGAATCGAATTATTGAAGTTATCATTAAGTCCAGAATAGATTCTGGTAACATACACCTCATCAGGATGTAAACTATTAAATGGGAAAAAACACATAGAACTTCGCCCGAAAACATCGTAGTGAACCCATTCACCTTCCACACCTGAATGGTCTTGAAACCTCTCCAGAAAAAATAATGATTCTAATAAAGAGTCTGGCCCTATAATTTCATCAAACTGTATATTAACAATGGGGCTCAACTCGACATTTTGGGATACATTGGGCGGAATAACAGCAATAATTTCAGGCGGTGACATGTCTGCGGGGCCCGTGCGAAAAGTCAAAATAAAATGACTCCCTGGAACTCCATCTTCATCACCATCTAAATAATGACCATAAACATCTTGTGCTTCTTCCAAAATTGTTAACAAATAATCTGTTTCAAATTCTAATCCATCCGGTACAATTGTTAAGGTCTGAAAATCGTTTTCCCAAGATACGGTAAAATCAGTTGGCGGGTTTAAAGAAAGAGATTCTTCCACTGTTTCCTGATTCATCGGACGAGAGAATTGGATTTCAATACTATCCCAAGCAGGGAAAAGAGAGTCACCCTGAAGTGGATTAGTCTCAACTACTACAGGTGATTGGCTAGATAATACAAAGACATCGTGAAAGGTAATAAAAGAATCAATCACTGTAACCATTGCAGTATCAGGGTAATAATTATCCGCACTTACTATGACTTCAAAACTGGAGTCTAAGAGTCCATCAAACCAATAAAAACCATTTCTTAATTCATTTACATCGGATGAATAATTATGAAAAAGTGATTCGAATGTATCCGTTGTATATGAAAGATCCCCAATAGAGATTGTTGCACCATTAATGGGATATTCTGACTCCAAATCATAAACCTGTCCTGCTATTTGCCCAACAAATGGTCTGTCAATTTCATGGTATTTTAAAATGGACCAATAAAACAGATAAGCCAGCATTCTTTTGTATTCATCATTCATAATTAATTGATTCTGAGCAGGATTTGTGTGATGACCTTCTTCACTGAGTTCCGAGGGCATATTCGTATTCCGATTTACATATAGATAAGGGCCACCCGAATTTGCACAATAATCACTCCATGTATAAAAACTGCAATCTCCCCAAGATCCAGATGTGGAGATTCTCATTCCATCTGTTAAAATATCAATCATTAATGAGCTCATTTCCTCTCCACCAACAGGCGGGTCGGGATTGCCATTATTTAATTCTCCCCATAACATTAAAGTTTTATTTGTATTTGTATTGGAACTGGCATCGCTATGGATAGAATGATACCAGGATGCACTTACAGAATTGGCATAATTCGTACGTTGATACAGGGAAACGCTCTGGTTGTCATTTGTTCTGGAAATGTAGACAGAATCTATATCAGTTTGATTCTCTAATATATCTTTTAAGTGCAGACCTACTCTCAGGGCCTCTTCTGCTTCTGAATAACCATTGATTCCCATATTTTCAGTTCGGCTGTGGCCAGGATCAATAAAAATATCCCAACCATTCAATCCAGTTACTTGTGCCCGACACGTACTAGCCATGATAACAATAATCAATCTAATTGAAAATTGAATCATTGGATGGTACCGATAATTAGCTCACCTTGAGGATATATTGTTATTGATATAAATTGGCCATCTGACGAAATTGATGGATTCATTTCAATTTGGTTATCTGTATTGGTTAATTGTGATATGGAATCAGAATTCTTATCCCATTTAAAAATATCACCATCTGTTAATTCATATCCATTATCTTTTAATCTCATGAATAAAATATAATCTCCAGAAGGTGATATGGATGGTGCATTCCCTACTCCAATTCCCTGATATTTCCCTGTTAATAGATCAAAAGAAAATAGACTACCACCATATATTTCGAATGCGATCAAATTAGTAGAGTACGATGTTGAAAGATTGAGAATATCCGATGAAAATTGCTTTAAAATCACAGAAGATGTAGGATTGTCTTTTTTAAATAGTGTGTTCCCAATAGCATATACTATAGGGTGATTCCATTCAAGATTTTTATTTTCTGTCGAATAGGATTTCAATTTATTATCAAGTAAATAATGAAGTGAATTGTTACCAGACCAACCAACGGGTAGTATTTTTTTTATTGTAAAATCAATAATTGTATTCAGGACGACACCATTTTGATCAACTAAAATCAAGGAATTCATTCTTCTTTTTTGATTATACTTAGTTTTGAGAATTAATACGAATTTTCCATTTGGTGACCATTTAGCGTTAAATGCATTTAGATATGGTATATTAAATAAAGTAGTTTCTCCTGGAAGAGGATCAAAAATAAAACAACTAGACTGATTATCATTTGATAAAAACAATTCAGTGTGGTTTGGAATCCACTCTGATCGCAAATGGGGCAGGTTCAATTCTATTTCTTCCCACTCTACAACTATATTTGTTTGAGAAAATAGTGATACGATAAAAAACAGATTTATTTTGAAAAACGAATTCATATTCATTAATGATAGATATATTTAATATTTATGTTCATAAAAACTAAGTGGAAGAGTCATTAAATTAATATATTAATATTCTTTACACAGGAACAAATTTAATGATAAATATAAAAAAGGTTCTTCTTGTCTTTTCATTAACCCTTCTCTTCCTAAAAGCTAATCCATCTGGTAGAGAATTTCGGGCGTCTTGGGTTATAACCTGGGAGTATATTGGTCCATCCCAAAGTTCAGCTGAAATAATGACCCGTATCGATGAGATAATGGATAATCATGCTGCTGCTAACATGACCGCTGTACTTTTCCAGGTAAGGCAAAGCGGCACCGCTTACTACGAATCTTCCTATGAACCCTGGGGATACTATGCGGGGTATGAGAATCCTGGGATTGATCCCCTTGAATATGCCGTAAACGCAGCCCATGATAGGGGCCTTGAACTGCACGCCTGGTTTAATGTGTTTCAAACATCCAGTATGTCTGAAGGAACCCCCGCTGTAGTCCACCCGGAATGGATCTGTCGAGACCAGGATGGAGATCCCATGACATCTCACCGAAGCGTTTCACCGGGTCTTGAAGATGTAAGACAGTATACAGTGAATGTTGCCATGGAAATTGTAAATAATTATGATATTGATGGACTTCATTTAGACTATGTCAGGTGGAACGAATATTCCAGCAGTTCCCAGAATATTTTACCCCCTGGTCAGATTGAAGAGATCAGAATGATAGATGGAATTATTTCTGATGAAACATTATACGATCTGGAAAATTCCAGGATAGGAAGATATTTATATGACGTGGATCATCCATATTCATCAGGGATTCCGGATGATTATTCCAGCTGGGAAGACTGGTGGAGAGATGGTGTGACTGCATTTGTTAGCACCTTGCATGATTCTATTCAAATGGTAAAGCCCTTTGTAAGACTATCATCCGCCGTATTGGGAAGGTATAACTGGGGAGGTTGGCAGGG
>CAXCBH010000018.1:0-13680 GCA_963980675.1 uncultured bacterium
CATTAGGGGCCAATATTGGTACAACGGTTACGGCTTTACTAGCGGCCCTTACCGGAACAGTTTCCGCACTTATTGCAGCCATTAGTCATTTGCTCTTTAATATATTTGGAATCCTAATTATTTATGGAATACCGCCCTTAAGAGCCATACCTTTGAAATTAGCAGAAATGATTGCTGAATATTCTTTGAAAAACAAATTTATTCCCATTGGGTATTTATTGATCGTTTTTGTTGGTATTCCATTAACTATTATTTTATTGGGCGGATAAGTCGCCCACAAACTAAAAGAGGTGTCAACCATGTCAGTCTTTAAAGATATTGTTAAACTTTGGAACTCAGATAATCTTCTGGCCCAAGCTTGGGATGAGTCCTACAAAATGATGATGTTGTCGAACGAAATTTTTACTCAAGCTATTAAATATTTACGGGAGGGTGAAAATAAAGACACAATAAAAGCCCTTAAAAAACGTGACATTGAAATCAATATTTTCCAGAGAGACGTGCGGAGAAAAGTGGTAACCCACTATGCTATAAGTCAGGATATTGATGATCTGCCAAACGGTCTAGTCCTTCTTAATATGGTTGTTGATGTGGAGCGAGTGGGGGACTATACAAAGAATATTCTTGATCTCGCATTAAACCATTCTAACATGATTAAGTCCGAAGAGTTCTCTGAAGATCTCTATCAAGTAGAACAGGAAGTCATTTCCCGATTCAGTAAAACGCTTGAAGCCATTCATACACAAGATGCGGATGTGGCACGGTCCATGATGGTTTCGTATAAAGAGACCCTTACGAGCGTATCAGATAATATAGTCAATGGATGTATTTCAGGAGAAATTACTCTGGGCGATGAATCAAAAACAGTATCTTTGGCGCTTTATGCTCGTTATTTAAAACGAATTGGGGCTCATTTAAAAAATATCACTACTGTTCTCGTTAACCCCTTTGATGCTGTCGGCTATAAACAATAATGAAAAAATGTATTTGGCTATATCTTTCTTCTTTCGGGATTGTGTTCGCCATTCTTTCCTGGGTTCAGGAGAGCGGTCTTCTCCCACAACAAATGGGGTGGAATAAGGGGCTACTAGCCTGTTTGTGTGGTGCGGCACTTTACGTAGTGTTGCCAAGGACAATAGATTCCTAAGTCCAATCCTTTTTATTTAGAAATCAAACTGAAAATTCAATACGATTGAATTTTCTGAATCCCCATCTTCCGGAGCCTTGACTCTAACTGTAGGTGCAATGGTTATGCCTTTTCCAGCAATGTAATGAATACCTGCAATAATCGCCTGAATTCCATCGCTATCTTTTGATGTATCGGCATCATCTTGATCTAATCTGGCCAAGATGGATAATTTATCATTGATTTTATATGTGGCGTATATGCAGAAAATTTGCCCAGACACATCCTCTTGAATTTTTGTGTCAAATTCAAGCCCACCGCGGAAACCGTTTCTGGCATAACCGGTAAATACACCCCACACATTTGTATTTTCTGTAGGAAGTGAATCCTTATCGTAGGGTTCCATTGAAAAACTTAAACCTCCATTAAAACCATCTTTATTGTTCAATTTTGATTCACCATAGACCGCATGGATTGACAACTTTTTATGGGAGTCTGATTCTGCTTTTTTATAGCCGCCGCCATTTGTGATAAGGGCACTGGTAGATACGGGACCAAATGATCGACTCAGGCCAACACCCAGGTCAGCAGATGCAGAATACCCATAGGTGTCCATCGGCATTTTATCAATGAATCGATGCCCCCATGTATTTTCCATGGTTTTGAACATATTCATACCCTGCATGCCTAAAGAGACATCTCCAAAACTTGTTTTCAATTTAACCATCGCCACTTTTAAAAATGCTGTGTATGCGCTACCGCCATCGTTGCTTCCAATATCATAGGTTACTTTGTAAGACACAGGTTCACTAACATCATTAGCTAGGGTCAGATATGCACGTTTCATATTGAACGCATTAATTCCGTCTTCAGCCAGATCTGTAGTATGGTTAAAAAACGCTTTTCCACTTGTGTTACTTTCAGCAAATAACGCCGTTGAAAGCAAGCAAATAAAACTCAAAGGCCTGATTGTTTTTTTCATTTTTCCTCTCACCAATAATTATTATTAGGAAGATAAGATGAGAAATTATAAAGTAATATTATTTAATATCTAGTTTAATATGTTGGCACTGATGAATCAACTTCGGTAGACCAAGCATGAATGCCCCCAATAATATTTATAGAATCAAAGCCTTGTTGCTCCAGGTATAAACAGGCTTGCGCAGAACGAATACCCGAGTGGCACAATAGATAAATAGGCTCATCTTTTTTAAATTTATCAAGTTGGTGCGGAATAGCCATCATTGGGACATGGGTGGATCCTTTAATTGAAGCCATAACCCGTTCTCCCTTTTCCCTGACATCAACTAAGGCAATCTGTTTTTTATTATTCATAAGCTTATGTAATTCTTGAACTGTAATTGACTTCATAGTTCTATAAATCCTGTTTTGTGAGGGCCAAGGTTTGGGATATCAAATACTTTTCCCAAGATTATAAAACCCATTTTTTCGTAAAATCCGAATGCTGTTACACGGGCATTGCACCACAAAATTTCCACATCGGTTTCCTTTTTCAAATGATCCATTGCCCCATGCAGAACCATCGCCCCAAATCCCTTTCGCTGTTTTGCGGGCTCTGTTGCCATTCCCCGAAGTCGGTAGGCATTTTTATTAGGCATAGCTTCAAGTGATTCATAATAAAGCGATGCAATACTTAATATTGTATCATCCTTTTTTATTGTAAAATGAATTGCGCCAGGGTCGTTGTCGGATGACAGACATGATGCTTTGAAAGGTAAGTTTGGGCGAAGAACCTTATGGCGAAGCGGGCGCACAATATCTGGGGATACCTTCTCTATTTTATACATGAAGTGCTTTTGGATTATCAGAAATAATTCCTGAGATATGATTTTGTTTACACCATTCTAACGCAGGTATTGTATTCACAGTCCAAAGATTTAAAGCAAGACTGTGGTTTTGACTCATCTCTAATAATTCATTATCAATTAAATCCGCACGAGGGTGTAAATAGTCTGGATGTAACCAGTGGGCTGTCCACAACCAAGATATATTTTGCAGGATATAACCAATAGATATGTTGGGGAAGAAAGCGCGAAAATATGCAACAACAACCGGGTTGAAAGATGACACCATGAATGAATGTGGTATTCCGGATCTTTTAAAGAGCTTACCAAATGTTTTTGAAGCAGATAAATCAAAAAGCGAATGGGTTTTAATTTCAATATTTAAAAATATATTTTGGGGGATTTCATCTAACACATCTTGAAGCCTGGCAATCGCTTGGGTGTTTTGTGGGTGTGTATAAACACCCGTTTGAATGTTTTTCAATTTGTTATAGTTAGTATGTTGAGCCCAGCCAATACCATTTGATTCTCTTTCTAAGTCGAAATTATGAGAGCAAATTAATTCACCATCTTTTGTTTGTAGTATGTCTAATTCAATGGCATCAAAACCGGCGGCTATTGCTTCTTTGTATGATGAAATTGTATTTTCTGGTGAATTCGTTTTAAGGCCTCGGTGAGCCATAATGAGAGGAGAGTCTTTGGATGATATTTTTCGATGACGAGCCACCCAAAAAAACCGGTGCCTAACCAATAAGAGGATAAAGGCAGAATAAAGAATTAATTCAATCATAGATTAAGGAGTTAAAACAAGATGTCGAAAATGCTTACTAGATCGAATATAATCTTCATCAAACCATGTTGTGCGATATTCACCACTGTGGTACATCTCCGCCTGGTCACGATAATGAGGGCTACTGGGAATCCCTGACTGGCCTGTTGGCAAAATGAATTGTGTTTCATTCATATTGCTGAAATCTACAATTCTTCTCATGGATGCACCTGCGTTTTGATGATAGGGCTTGTTAAAAGAGTATCCACCCGCATTGGGTGATTTGTCTGAACCACCCGATCGGAACGGACCAACGTTTAAATCAAAGAGCCAATCTAATAATTTTACTTTTGATAACATATGCGGGTGGGTTAAGGAGTGTGCATCGCCCCACTTCCAATTGGAAATATTTATACCAAAAGATTCTTCTAATTCTATTATAGCGTCGGCAACAGACTTTGATATTATTTCATTTAATGTTTCAACATGGTTGGGTGTGGTTATATTATCAATCCAGGAAGATTCGCCTGTCTTAAAAATTTCTCGAATTTTGCGATGGACCAAATATTTTAAGCCTGTATAGGCCTCCAAATAATTTTGCCCAAGGAGGGCAAGCTCATCTCCATAAAGATTCAAAACAAGGTTACGCATAGTTGCATGAAATATCAGCGCTGCTTCAGAATCTACATCTTCAACACCGTCCCACACCTTTAAAAACTCATATGCCCTTTTAAGGTTGCCTGTTTCTTCTCCTGTTTCTGTTAACCAAATAAATGGCAAAATCTCTTGGGCAAATGGTGACGTTTGATCCAATTGGACCGATTTCATTTTTTCCACTGACATATTGTCCATTGAATCCAGTCTTCGGTTTATTTGTTCTATTCTGCTTGGATCGGCCCATAATTTGCTGATATAATATGGAAAATCATCTCCTATTGTTTTATTATTTGCCGTAGAGATATATCCCTTTTCTGGGTTGTATAAAAAAGGCATTTTTTCGAATGGTATCTTACCTTTCCAATCAAAAGATGGGTCTTCTCCTGGGCGAGGAATCATGCTAGATCCCTGTTTTCGGATAGGTACATACACGGCAGGGCGCCAACCTATATTCCCTTTTACGTCTGCATAAACAATATTTTGTCCGGGGACGCCAAATTTTTTAATACCATTGCTAAAATCGCCCCAATTCTTCATGTTGTTAATCGATACCCATGCATCCATTTCTGGAGTGTTCCAATGACCGGTCCATGCTATAGACATAGCAACATTCTTATTTTTCAATAGTCCGTGAATGTCGCTAATAATGGGCCCATGATGGGTTATGCGAATTGTAATAGTTGTGTCTTTACCATTTTCAAGTGGAATAGTTTCTTGAACTAACTCCATGGGCAGCCATTTATCGCCAGAACGATATTCATTAGGATTTTTAGGATTAATTGTTTCAATAAAAAAATCTAAATCATCAACCATGCTGTTGGTGAATCCCCAGGCCACGTGCTCGTTTTGTCCAATGACTGGCATTGGTATACCGGCGATACACACTCCGGAAACATTGAACCTTCCCCCCTTTAAGTGAATTTCAAACCAGCGTGGTGGTTGTGAATAAGCAAGGTGAGGATCATTGGCTAGCAGCGGTTTGCCCGATGCGGTTAACTTTCCCGACACCACCCAATTATTGGATCCAATATCTGCATTGTGTTTACCAAACAAGTCACGTATTGTGAATTCCTGAGTAATAATTTCGTCAAACACGGGTTTCAAGTATTTCAATGATGTTTCGACGATAGTGGGCTTATCCTCATCATAGCCGGGAATAAGGTCTGCCAATTTTTCCTCACCAAAATAAGACGCCACAGCACCATACACAATTTCAGGCTCCCAGGCTCCTTGCATTTCGTGAGCCATCATACGCGCATAACCAGCCACAATACTGGGATCCCAATAAGGCGGATCAATGCCTAATATTTTGAATTCAATTGGTGCGTCTTTTTTTATTTCATCTATTCGATAATTGATTCCATCACAAAATGATTCAAAGATTCTTTTATTTTTCGGCTCCATGGATTCAACCATCTTCTTGGCTATATCGTGAATTCGCCAAGTGCGTAAATATATATCACTACCCAGATATTGGTCACCTAGCGCAGATGCTAATTCACCCCTAACAGCGAGGGCTACGGTGGAAAGTTGAAAGAGACGTTCTCTGCCCGCAAGATAGCCGGCTGTAAAAAACAAGTCATCTTCATTGTTGGCAAACACATGAGGCACGCCAAATTCATCTGTAAAAACATCCACGGGGCTTTTTAAACCAGACAAAGGTAATTCACCTTGATAGAGCGGTAGCGGATGATGTATCCAACATACAAAAATAATGGTTATAAGTAATATTCCACCGGTTATGATTTTGACTTTAGGGTGTTGCATTTTATTTAGATTTTTGTTTTAGGTTATATAATACCCAATTATCGGGATCAATAATCAAGTCTGATTTTAAAGGAATTGCAATGCGAGTGGGAGAGTTATTCAACATAAGTTTTCGATCTCTTTGCCCATCAAATGATTGGAAAGAAATGTCCATGGGCATTTTGAATCCATCGTTTTGCCACCATAAATCAATAAATTTTTTATTCTTTATTATTTCTTCTTCTATTTCAAGGGTTGGGAGCTCAATTTGGTATAAGTACCGATCAAAAAACCATTGAATATTATCACCTGAGTTTTCATGGATTAAGGAAATGAACTCTTTTGTGGATGTTTGGTTTTGTGGAAGCTCCTTCGGCATATGAATAAATTCTTTTAAGCTTTCTCGCAATACTTCATCCCCAACCAGATATCGCAAGGTATGAAGAATGTGGGCCCCTTTATAATAAACATCATTATCAGTTTTATACTCTGTTGTTGTGTTTTTTACAGGTACGACAATTTGTTTATTTTGAATATTCTTTTTATAGCGATTATTCACAAAAGTTTTTGCAGCGGCTTCTCCATATTTTTCCTCTACAAAAAGAGCCTCTGCATAAGTATCAAACCCCTCATGAATCCAAAAGTCAGCCCAGTCTGCTACGCTTAAATAGTTTCCCCACCATTCATGCCCCATTTCATGAAACATGAGAAAATCATATCCTAGTTTTGTTTTTTTATAATCGTTTCCATAGGCATTGATAGTTTGGTGCTCCATGCCCCAGTATGGTGTATGTACCAAACCAAATTTTTCTTTCATCCATGGGTATTGCCCAAAATTTCGTGCATAAAAATTTAGGTATTCTTCTGCATCATTAAGTAACTCATTTGCCCCATTCCGTTTTTCAGGTAAAACATAATATGCCAATTTTAAAGGCTTATCTAATATGTAGGCGGTTTTTTCAACAGCTTCAAAATATCCAGCGGTAAAGTTCACATTGTAAGTACTGATGGGGTATTCTGTCCGCCAATGCCAGGTGGTCCATTTATCACCTTCCTTATAAGTTGATTGTAGTAAGCCATTAGATGCGACAAACAGAGGGTCTGGAACCGTAATTGAAATATCCACCCCATTCGGTTTATCGCTGGGGTGTTCCTTGCAGGGATACCAAATGTAAGCACCGTTTGCCTGGCATGATACAGAAATCCAAGGATGTCCGTCTTTGCTTTTCTCCCAGGTGAAACCACCATCCCAAGGTGGCCTTTTGGCAATGGGAGGCTGCCCGGAATATTTAATCTCTAGGATATGAGTTTTAAAAATATCCAAATCAGGATTATGAATGATAATTTTATGTCCTTTATGATCAAAGGACAGATTCATGCCGTTTATAGATGTGCCAGAAACATTGAACTGGTCCAATAAATCAATCTCAATCATATCGGCTTTACTTATCAATACAAATGTGATATTGACTGTGCCACCAATGGTCTTTTTGTAAGGATCAACTTTTAAACGAATGTCATAGTGGGTCACATCCATAGCGGCTTGGTTGGGAGATAGTTTTCCACCACTATATACTTCCAACGAAAATGAAATTGAAAGAATAAGAAAATATATCAGATGTTTTTTTAAGATTTCTTTACCTTATACTGGTATTGAAATATACCGCCTTTTTCATCCACGGAAACCATTTGTTGAAATACCAACTCGAGATCTGGGATCACCCCATCAAACAGGGGAATGCCTTTGCCAAAAACCAATGGGTGGGGCGTGATATATAGATGGGTTAGAAACGGGGCAAAGCGGGCATATGTTTTTCCACCGCCAATAATGTAGCAACGATCTCCCGGAATGGCATCCAAAATTGATGCTGGATCATCATTTCGGTGAACTACAATCATTTCACGGCCATCTAATTCGGCCGACAGCGTGTCGTGAGTATTGGAGCCCATTATCACTTGGAATCCTAAGGTCTGCTCTTTGAACAAGGAAAGGTCTTTGGACCAGGTCGTTACTTCTTGGTGGTGCCGGGCAATTAATCCATCAATCGTAACTGCTGCAATAAGAATGACATCCTTAGGCATGATTTCTTATTTATAAGATCGTGATGCTTTCCAGGTTTTTAATTCATTGAATGTGCTTTTTGTATTTGTTGTATTTTCATGCTGTTCTGCAAACATAAGGAAATTCGCCATTCTTCGAGTATCAGTTCCGATAGCCTTTAATAAAAGCTCAATCGTTGATGACTGTTGAAGTATTTCAAGGGCTGCGATTGTTTTTTGATCTCTTTGAAAATCTGCATCATGTTCAAAAATAAATCCTTCAAATTTTCTAGCCCTTTCACTAATGCTCATTGGTTTTTTCTCCAGTTGCTCAATAGCAGACTCTTTTAATTGTTGAAATGTTTCTTTATCCATGGCCGCAAGTAATTCCGGAGTGGATGCAATAAAATCATCAGCACGCTGGTTAACATTATCTGCGGTAAAGGTTCCAGACTGAATAATAAAACTTAAATAATATGTATCATCGCGATTTCGAGTATAGGACCAAACAATGTACCCCAATTGTTGGTTGGTTCTCATTTCTGTATAGAAAGGCTGCTGAAGCGCCTGACTGATGATCAGGGATTTTGCCCGCATTTCTGGGGTGTCTTCATTACCCAAAACATATTCCCGATAAAAACAAGGGTTGTTGACAGTCAATTTCCCAATATATTGAATTTCTTCAGGTTGAGATTGAGTCAAATATTTTAAATCAAATGCGTCTGTTCGTTTAAGCCCCGTCGTATTAGATTTTTCATTGAAGATACTTAAGGCACGTCGAGCATCAGACTCTTTGAAATCACCATAAACAAGGCCCTCCACGAATGTTTTTTCATACAAAGTCTTGCCATAACTATGAATATCTGACAGAGTCGCTTCTTGCGCCACCGGCAAGCTCTCTTCCCAACTATATTTCACATGATTAAAAATATCCGCTCCTTTTTCACGAGTTTGTTGATGCGCATCCGATAATGAAAAATTTTGGTAACCACGGACAACCTTATCTTTTATTCCGTTAAACTGGTCTTCGGTAATGGAAAAATAAATCATGTGATCCAGGATCATTTCGTAGAGCGTCATGGCAGATTCTGAATAACCGCTTACGTTCAGAAATATTCCTTCATACCCTTCTCGGAATGAATAATTCAGCCCTGCTTGTTTAGCGGGATAACCCAATTCATTCAATGATTCATTCACGCAGGCTGAGTAAAGTTTTAAATAAACACGATGTTTTAATGTCATTACATCCTCGGGAAAGAGGACCTTAAAGCTTATGACGCCTTTGGGGCGCAAAAATTCATGATCAACACCAAAATAAAGATTAGCACCACCACTATTTATTAGCGAAACAGGCAAAATGTCTTCTTTTATTTCCCGGTTGGGCACAGATGCTGATTCTGGAATAAATGGGTTTACTTCAGCTATCATGAACTCTGCTCGAGGAGATGTGGACGTGAGTGTCTGATAAAATTCAGTATCTTCTGTATAGGAATAGGGAGCCTGATAATAGTGTTCTTTTTTATCTGTTTTAACTCCTTTTGCTGTCAAAACTGCCAACATATTATCCGGCGTAATGTGTTTTAATAAACCCTCAAAGGTGTCTTTAGAATTGTCTTGAAAGATAAAATTTATTCGGCCTGCATCTTCCAGTGGATACATCATGACTTCATTTGCCAATTGTGTGGCGCGCCACATACCCTCACCTTTACTGCCATATATTTCTTCTAATTCTGCTATGGTCTTCAATTCGTTATATACGTGAGATTGGTGACCTGATTCTTTCATGAGCTCGATATAATCCAAAGTTGCTAATACAACATCTTTATAATCTTCTTGGCCTTTCGGTGTGAGCCCTATCCGAACCGTCACCATGCCGTATTCTTTTGTTTCTGGGCGTGCGCCCGCGGAGAGTGTCTGTGCCCAGCCTTTATCTTTTAAGTAGGAAAGGAGACTGCCTTTCCCTTCGTGTCCTAAAATGAAACCGAGTTGCCTTCCTGGCTTACTTTCATACATATGGCGA
This sequence comes from uncultured bacterium, assembly GCA_963980675.1. Classification (GTDB taxonomy): domain Bacteria; phylum Fidelibacterota; class Marinisomatia; order Marinisomatales; family UBA1611. The sequence continues at coordinate 10,164 of CAXCBH010000018.1, forward strand.
GTGCTGGGAATGGCAAAGCTCATTTCCAGATCGCGAAGATCTTTTACAGGATCAATTTGAACAAACCTGAATGTTTCTTTCTTTTCAAACACGATTGGATCGTGCTTGGTCCTTTCAAGATTGTGATTCTTTACATCAGAAAAATACTGGCGGGCCCAAGCTTCCATTTCGTCCAAAGAATGTGTGCTCAATAAAGCCAAGCCCATCCGGTTTGCGCTGTATTGATTATTATAAAACGTAACAAGTTCTTCCCGGGTAATGTCTCCTAATGTTTCAAGGCTTCCGGTGCCAAATTTTTTTGCTGGGTGACTATCTTTTGCAAACTGGCTTGTGACCCGATACTGGCGCCAATTATCATTCATAATGTTTTTTTGATGTTCAGAGTTAACGGCATTCACCTCTCTTGCTGTGTACTCTTCTGTGAAAAGTGGACTGATAAAAAACTGAGCAAACCGATCTAATGCGCCCTCAAACCCATCTGGCAGTACCTGCAGTTGATAATTAGTATGATCACTAGCGGTATAGGCGTTCGAGTAACCGCCAAAAGTTTTGAGATATGTGGAATATTCATCTACGTCTGGATATTTTTTTGTACCAAGAAATAGCATGTGTTCGAGAAAATGAGCAAGTCCTTCACGATTATCCGGGTTTTCCAATGAACCCACCTCCACAACCATGGATGCTGCTGATACATTAAAATCCGGATTTGAAAGAAGGTAAACTTTGACGCCATTATCCAGTGTCAATTTTCGAATTTCTGATTTATCAAGAGGGTGTTTGTCTAGGTGTTTATTTGCCATATTTGTACAACCCGTTATTAAACAGATCATAAATAGTGTGTTTATGTGTTTCAAAATATATCCTTTTCACGATTTAATATTTTTCCAATTCCTTATTGATCCGATAGGTTAAATACTTTCTATGGGCCTTGGTTGCCTCATTCATCCCGTAGGATTTTAAAGTATATTTTTTTACCTTATTCAGATTTTCAAAAGCAGCTGCAACGGCCAAATTACCGTACTTAACTTTTCCTTTGTTTTGAACTATACGGATTAACCGCTCTGTGTACTCTATCTGCAAATTCCTGCGAACAGCATTCACACTTGTGCCTGCATCAGCAGAAAAACATATTGTTGTCAAGTCTAACATCATTTCATTAAGGCCATAACTATTTCCATACAATTCCGTGTCCGAAATTCTTTTTAAAACATTTACATGGAAAAAATGGTTTAGAATGCCCTTTTGGGTATTTAGGTACATATCAAGGAGTTTTGGATCCCGCGTACCGCTAAACCCACGTCGCTCCCATTGTAGATGCTCCATAATTCCTTCTGGAATTTCAAATGCGTTGGGTGCAAATATATATTTTCCTAAGAGTGTCATGGCCCATTTTTGCTTATCCTGTGGAACGGGTCTAAAAGGTTTTTGGCTACCTTTCTGGCCTACCAAAGAACGGTCCACAAACACACCACCAACATAGCGGGAAATCACCATAGCAGAATTGTTATATTCACGATTTAAAATAGAAAATGCATCGGTGAAGGCATGATAAGATTCACCTGGGCGCTCATATCTTTTTTTCAACCCAGGATAAAGTGATCGAACAATATCCATTCTTTGTTTGGCATATGCTACTGGATCTGTGCTCATATCATATGTATTAACTCTTGGATCAATTCCCTTCCCCGGAGATCGCATATCATCTGCGTCATTTCCAAAACGTAATTCATTTTTTGTAGATTGGTTTAATAATAATTCTATACGTTCTTTTTCATCTCCGGGATTTTCCAAAGCTGGTGTATATCCAAACTCAATAGCCCAAATATCGTAGGGACCTGGCACAGTGGTATAAAATTGACCATGGTGTTTTGGGCTGTCGTTGACATTGACGGCTGGATATTCCATTACAGATGATGTCAGGCCAACTGGCTCGGTGATTAATCTGTTATGAATGTTTTTTAAACTATGCAAATGGCTCGAATAAAAATTGTGGTTCAGGCCCAGTGTATGCCCGACTTCATGAAGAATTAATCTTACTAAGCTCTCATAAATTAGGCGGTGTTGCTCTAATTGATTGAATTCATCGACGGAGCTATTTAATACATTCAGACCAAATAAATTTCCTTGTTTCTGGTAGTCAGCCACAAGGCAAGTATAATCTTGATTGATTTCTTTTTCTGCGTCAAATGTTCGATGGAGTTCTTCATATTTAACTCGGTTTGTAAAATAAACATACTCCAACATGACGTCCGCACCCAAAATTTGACCGGTTCGCGGATTAACAAAACTGGGGCCATATCCCCCAAAAGGAGGGCGTGGCGAAGATGTCCAACGAAGTACGTTGTAACGAATATCTCCTGCATCCCAGGCTGCATCATCGGGCTGGACTTTTACCTGAACAGCATTGCGAAAACCTGCAGCTTCAAAAGCTTGATTCCACGCCAATACCCCTTCTTGAATTGCACCCCTAAATTCGAGAGGAGTTGTGTTTTCAATCCACCAAACAATCGGTTCTACGGGCTCAGAAATGCTTTGATCTGGGTTTTTCTTTACTAAATGCCAACGATGAATTAAATCACGATAAGGCGTTACGTCATCCGGCGTGGTCATATCAGTTACTTGCGTAGCAAAATATCCAACCCGAACGTCTTCAAACCTCGGTGTATAATCGTTTTCAGGCATTTGAATAAAACTGTGCTGGATTGTCACATTCGCAGATCGAGCATCGGTTAAACCCCGATCAGATCCCCAATTAGTGGGCACAGGATTAGAATAAACATACTGCACTACTAGATCTGTGTTTTCCGGATAATTATGAAGACCAACATATTTTGTCCGTTCTCTAGATAACTTACCAAGCCTAAAGGGATTTTTATTGTTACCGCCCGGAACGAAGCCTCTTGAGATTTGATGTAATGCTTCGGTCAGAAAAACATTATCGACTTCAATTAAAACTTTGCCGTCTTTTTCTGCTACAATAACTGATGAAGCTAAGATAGCAGTGCTAATATTGGCATCAGCGGCCTTACTTAAGGGGCTCTCAGGATCAAACCAAAAAGCATCGTTCTGTACTTCAAATTCAATACGATTAAAATATCGATTCAGCTTCATTACTCTTGCGCCCCTGTATCCACCTTTTAATACACCGGCATTAATTTGGCCATTGAGCCCATGCACAAAATGGATAAATTCTTTTTCGAGCTGTTCTTTGGCAATAAGCATGGACAACTTACCGTTCGTGGTATCCTGATAAAGTGTAAACAACCCTGCAATCTCTTTTTTATTTTTTAGGGCTTCTTCCATGGATTTCTTTTTAGGTGCTTCTGCGGGTTTTATTTTACCCACTTTTTCTGTGGGTGTTTGCCCGCCAGCTGAATCTTGTGCAAAAGAAAAAGTGAAAATTAAAACTAGTGTTGTGTAAAGAGTTTTCATATTAATGCCCTTTTTTCTTTGGAATGTAAAGATCTGTAATTGTGCCAGAAAACATTTCAGCGGCGGCGGCGAATGTTTCGCTCAG
>CAXCBH010000019.1:0-13590 GCA_963980675.1 uncultured bacterium
TTGCAATAGGTTTATGAGCAACAAGATCTCCAGCTAATGGAATTTGGTTGAAAAAGATAAGTTTAAATAAAAAACCCCCAACAATAATAGGGAGTAAGAATAGGATGTATTTTTTCATTTATTAATTCCAGATTTATCTGGTTTTTCTGCTATGATAAATAAATGTGTTTTCACCCTTGGAAATAATATTTCAATAAAATCTGTAGTAAAATTCTTTATTATTTTTCCCAATGTTACACCTTCACGTGTTTTAGTTGAAAAACGGCATATCTCTATATTAATAAATCCACAATTTGAGAGAAAATCTATCATTTCTTTTACTGTATACTCTCTTATATGTCCCATATGTCCTATTGTATTTAGTTTGTTAAACTCCACAAATCCATTATTAATTCCCTTTCCAGTTATAAATCTTCCAATATTATATATTGAATATAAATTAGGTGTACTGAGGAGTAATTTCCCTTTTGGAATTAAAACTTTATAAATTTTTGAGAGTACATCAATCGGATTCAGCCGTAAATGTTCAAATAGCTCAAATAGCAACACTGAATCAAACGTATTATTTTCAAATGGAATAACATCATTTTCAATATTATTTTTTATTATGTTTAGTTCATTGTCAGTTATGAATTGCATCTGCCTGTCAGGATTTAGATCAAAACCTGTAATATTATAATTCATTTTTTTTAATAAGAGTGTTTGATGGAATGGGTAGGATCCTATCTCAAGTATTTTTGTACCTGAACAATATTTATCTATTAATAAAATATTATTAAAATATCGGTCACTGTGTTTAACCCAGTAATCTTTCGACCATGAATCTTGGGAACTCAGATCCAATTCTTTTGCGAGAATGTTAAATTCAGATTTAGTAACCATGACCAATTTTTGGGATAACATTTAATTTTAAACAAGAAAAATAAAATTTGGGCCAACCAATAATTGCTCTCATTTGATCTTCCTTAACACTATGTACGACGAAACCATATATGAAATGTAAAATAAGGATGCAACTATAGACAAAGCCGTAATCTGGATGATTGCAGTTCCGTGCCAGTAATTCATGGCTGTATATCTAAGGAGTACTGAAATAACAATCAGTAAAAATCCAATCTCTTGACGGTTCACAACCGAAAATGTTGTACTAACCGATATATTCACGAATTGAAAAAAGATCCATGGCATCATGATCTGCATAAAAGTTCCCACCACAATCCATTCTTCACCTAAAAACCATTTGATTAAAATAGGCGCAAATGCTATTACTATAATGGACGGAATCAAACCAATTTTTGCGACACGTCTGATGGTATTTTTAAATATTTTTATGACTTTTTGCTTACTCTCTCGGATCGAATCTGCAGCTTCTTTATAGTAAACACGTCCAACTGATCTGCTGATAAGTTGCATTGGCGCCGTGAGAATTCGACTTGCCATCATATAATACCCAACAATTTCTGATGAAAAATAAACCGAAAGCATAAAAACAGGTAATTGCATGGAAAAGGTATTCACCAAAGCCATGGGCGTATTAATCATGGGAAATTTTTGAAATGAAAAGGCAGCAGCAGACATGGAGGACAAACTCATATTCGATAATGAAAGATTAGATTGGACAATCATTAATGATGATATCACCATATTCCCGATAATGAAGCTGAAGATTAAATTTTCAAAACTTGGTGAATAGAGTCCCATAAAAATAGCAGATGCTTGTATTAAAGACACTTGCATAACCCTGTATTTGGCCATTTTCCCAAAAGCCTTGTTTCTCATAAAAACATAATTCATGAGTTCATACAAGCCAAGGCTAAATACAGCAGGAGCGATCCATTTTCCTGATGTAATCAAGTGTTCTGCATTATAAAGTGATAGAACTTCTTTACCAAATCCAGTTAATATAAAGTACAGGATACCAGTAAATCCTATCAGAACCAGGATTGAAACAAAAAATAAATTATCGGACCTTGCTTTATCCTCCGGCAAGGTAAGTGTCATTTCATATTTCAAACATGAGATTACACCAAAGATGGTTATCAATGAAAATAGTAATTGAAAATGCCCAAAATCTTCCACCGAATAGATTCGTGCCAAAACTGGTAAAGATAAAAAATTTATAATACTGGCCAAGGCTGTCCCAGAAATGAGTTTGGCTACATTTCTGTTAAAATCACTTTTGAAAATAATATTTCGAATATGGTTTATCATTCAGAGTCGGACCAAAAACCATATCGTTTGCCAATTGGGGTCCATTTTTTTAATAATGCTTTTTCATCCGCTGGCCAAGTATCCCACTTCCCCACCTCACCTTGTTTTTGTTTATTGACAGGTTTTGCAATCATAGACTCAATTTGATCTCTGCCTAATTCTGGATGATTAAGAAAATTACAAATAGCTTGAAATTTTTCAGGATCTGTAAACAAGTCATTGGCGTGAACTGTTAATACTCTGTCCAAATCTAAAGAAACCTTTTTTTCTTCTATAAACGCATTGGTTTCATTCCATAGCCAAGCAATTTTTTCCATCTGGGTGAGGTCTTCCCATTCAGTTGAAACAGGATTTTGTTCATTTGGCGTCAACCGTCCATCATCATTTTCATTTCCTGTATAATAATTTCGACGTAGGCCACTTCTGACAAATGCAGCCGGATGCCTGATCATATGAATAAATTTTGCTTTGGGAAAAACTTCCGCAATTGCATCCATAAAAAATGTTATCCTGTTATTTGTTTCGATAAACCGCTGCTCTTGCAGGTATGCATTTTTTAATAAGAAATATCGTGCATTTAAAAAAGCCATTATTTTTGCATCAATTTGTCCGGGACCCAATTTATATGCAAGTTTGGACCCTAGAAACATTCTAGGATGCGGTTCATGGAAAATTGAACCCATGTTTGCTTTTTCCATAAGCCTGACCAATAATTCGCTCCCGGCTCTGCCCGTAGAAACAACAAAAACTGGTTCCATTTCTTGAAATATTTTTTCAGGCAACGATGAAAAATCAGATACATTCTTTTTTATCTTATACCGCTGATTTTGAAAATAGGCTTTTACATCTCGAAAAGTAATTTCCGATAGATTTTTATTTTTCTTACGCATTTATCTCATCAAATACTTGGGCTAAGGAAGCAGTTAAATTCTTACGTTCAAATTTAGATGTACTTTCCTGATCCAGACTTTGGTTTATTGTCAAATTATTGAAATCAAATTTTTCATTGATCTCGAATATATTTTGGTACCCGAGTTCTTTAGTCAGTAACGCTGCATCTGATCTTTTATTTCCGATTAAAATGATCTCAGATTGACATTTAAAATATTCAAATATTTTCCCTGGAATGATACCTTTATTCTTCTCTTGATTGGGGACCACCAGAAATATGAAATCGCTGTCCATTAAAATTTGAATAGCCTTTTGATGAGGCTGATAGGAAAGAATTGATACATATTGCTGTATGTTTAATTGCTGAATTGTGTCAAGAATATTCGGGTGTACAGACCCCACCAGTTGAATTTTGATCTTTGACCCACTGGAGGAATCATTATGATCCTTTACGGATTCGAATAATCCCAAGGGATTCTGTGACATGGATAATGACCCGGTATGACTTATAACAATTTGATCTCGACTTTTCCTTTCTTTTGGCTTCAGGGAAAAATCGTCCTGATCGAAACCATTGTAGATCACTGTAGATTTTGAATTGATAGGTAATCTGTCATTTAATAAAGATTCAAACCCTGTACTTACGGTAATAAGCCCGTCACAATCGTTTAAGACTTTTTTCTCTAGCAAACCATCAATCCATGTTGTCAGGCAATTCCTGGGGTTTTCCAAATAATAAAATCGATCTGTCCAAGGGTCTCTAAAATCAGCTACCCATTTTACATGGGATACTTTTGACAATTTACGCCCAATCAAATGGACTGAATGAGGGGGCCCTGAAGAAAAAATCAAATCAAAGTTTTGATTGTCTAACAGTTCCTTCCCTTTTTTGACTGCACCTGAATACCACCCAATTCTGCCATCAGGGATAACCAAATTGTAACGTATCCAACGGGCAAATTTTGTGAATAGGGTATCGTCGTTACTTTTACTGAGTTGGTGCGTTGGAACAGAATTATTTCCAGTGATCCAATTAAAAATTGAATAAAATGAAAACGCATCTGATAAATGAGTTTCCATATCAATTGATTCTGATAATAATGTTTCATCTCGAGCCGGATATTCACCATCCTTCACAGTAAGGATAACAGGTTGCCATCCATATTTCGGAAGATATTTGCAAAATTTTAACACTCGTTGCACCCCGGGACCACCACTGGGTGGCCAATAATATGTTATAATTAAAACTTTTTTCATTAAGCGTAGTATCGTTTTTTAAATCCGGTCCACGAACCCTGGTTTAAAATATATCGTTTTATAAAATTCAGAATGAAACCTAATCCATACCCAATGATCTGAGCCGGAATCACAACCAATAAATAGGGAAATATTCTCAAATCATTTTTTTTGGTCGCTCCAAATAAAGATAATAATCCCAATGGAATAAAAATAAGTAAGAATAATTGGTCTAATGGAAGATCGATGTAAATCGCGGTTCCAACAATGCTAAATCCAAACAAAGTAGCTAATGAAGGTAGAAAATGGATTGGTTCCAACATGGTTGGATCAATTTTCCCTAAATTAATACGAGCTACTCCCCAGTTAAACACTTGTTTAAAAAACTGTTTTATGGCTGTTCTTCTACGGTGGTAAACCACGGCATTGATTAGAAATTTGATTCTTGCACCTGATTTTCTGATTCGATTGCTTAATTCAATATCTTGTCCATGGCGAAGGTCACCAAACCCGCCCACTTTCTCATATACTGATCTTTTTATTCCCATATTATGCGTACGAGGGAAAAATTTGGCCATCATTTTTTCGCTGTGCCCACGCATACCTCCAGTGGTAATAAAAGAGGTCATGGCAAAATCAATGGCTTTTTGTAAAGTCGTGAAATCATCTTTTGCACCATCTGGACCCCCGCAGGCATCAAATGAATCATTTAAGTATTCTTCATAAATCGTTTGAATCCAATCGGGGTGAGCTTCACAATCGGAATCAATAAACAAGATCAATTCACCTTCACTGTTTTCTAAGCCATGGTTTCTAGCTGCACCGGGACCCTGGTTCTTCTGGGTGATAAATTTGATTGGGAAGTTTGATTCTGTCTGCCAGTGTTTTACAGTCTGTTCAGTTGAATCGGTTGAGCCATCATCGGACACAATAAATTCAAGAAGCTTCAGATCAACAGATTGTTCCTGAAGCGAATTATATAAGTATTTGAGTTCATCAACACGATTGTAGGAAGGCGTGATAATGCTGATGATCGGTGGAAGCCCAGCCATGTTTGAAAGTTAATCTCTTGAAATGAATCGGCGGATTCGGTTTTCCTGCCCTTGTGTGGATCTGGTCATTAATTCTCCCAATAAGCCGATGGAGAAGAATTGAATTCCAATAATAATAAGCATAATACCAAACATCAAAAGTGCAATATGTTTAGAAAAAGGTTCCCCTAAAGCATATTTGAAATACAGAACAAAACATTCAACAATAAATCCAACTTTTAGAAATCCGATCCCAAACATGCCAAACAGGTGTAGTGGTTGTTGTGTATAGCGATTTAAAAATAAGATCGTGATCAAATCAAAAAATCCATGAAACATTCGAGATCCACCATACTTGGTTTCACCAAATTGTCTTGCACGGTGATTTACCACAATTTCAGTGATTTTGAATTTCTGTTGTCCTGCTAAAGCTGGGATGTAACGATGGCGACCTCCATAAACTTCTATCGATTTTACCACAGCTTGCTTATATCCTTTTAATCCACAATTGAAATCGTGGATCTTCACACCTGTCATCAATCTTGTTACAAAATTAAATACTTTCGATGGGAGAGTTTTATTTAGTGGATCATGGCGCGTTTTTTTCCAACCTGAGACGAGATCCCACCCATCAGATAATTTTGATATTAGGTTAGGAATTTCCGCAGGATCGTCTTGAAGATCAGCATCCATGGTAATAATATATTCACCAGTAGCAACTTTGAAACCCTCTGATAAAGCGGCAGCTTTCCCATAATTCCGATAGAATTGAAGCAATTTAAAATTGGAATTCTTTGTACAGAGATCGGCCATCCATTCCGTTGAACCATCGGAGGACCCATCATCAATAAATAAAACTTCCCATGCCGGATATGTGGATAGGCTATGCTCCAATTCCCTTACTAATTCCGGTAAGGATTCTTTTTCATTAAAAACGGGAATAACAACAGATACATTCATTTTTAAATTTGTAATAATTTCCATACTTTTTTCAAATTGATATGTGTTTGAGTTCGAGTTCGTCCAGTAATTCGAATTTTTACTGACTGAAAGGAATTGTCGTCGCTAAACGTTGCACCGACAAGAGCATTGGGTTCATTGTCCAAATCGTTGTTTTCAAAATTTAGGTGAATACTTTTCTTTTCACTCATTTCTGTATTATTCAATTTATTTTCATAATCCGGTTGAACACCCCATAAAATTTTGGTGATATGTTCTGGTTCTACAATTTGTAAAAAAGGGAAAAATTCAAGGATTTGACCATAGGTATATTGTTTATGATCAATCAAATTTCGGGCAGTTACATTTTGTGGGGTTAACCACATGAGTAATGCCTTTCTACCCAATGGATCTTTGAATTGCAAAAAAGAACTGTCATGCTGTGATATAAATGTAAAAGTCAATGCACCTTGAAAAGGGCCTTGTGAATCAATTTTCCCTTTTCCGGTACAGGAAATATATTCTGCCAGAAGATCATGGTAGTTCCTTTGAGTTTTTGGAGGTGAAAATTGTGTGCCTGAACCAGCACATCCTGCAAGAATAAGCCAACATAAAATAATGTAGCGAAACATTCAATCCTGTTTTTCTACTTGGTGGATTTTCGGGATAGTTTCCTTGGATTTAGCTTTTACCACTTCATCCAAATGTTCCTTGATGGTATTATTTTCTGGGTCTATACTTAAGGATTGTCGTATAAAATCCACGGCCTCCTCATAACGATTCATTTTGAAATAGATCCAGCCGATCGTGTCTAAATAAGGCGCTGATTTCGGTGCTAATCGAACCGCATTCATTGCAAGTTCAAGGGCAAATTCTACATCTTCCCCTCGTTCAACCAAACTATAGGCATAATTATTGAATGCTTGGGCATCGGTGCTGTCTGTTGAAATTAATTCCATATATAATTTATCCGATCTATCCCATTCACCGGTGGTATCATAGATGAGTGCAAGATTATGTTTTGTATTTCTCGATTCAGGGAAAATAGATAACGCTTGAGAAAGATGAATTATAGCATTCCCATAATCTTTGAATTGGTAGTATGCTGTACCCAGGAGATATTGCATGGTGAAATCCTGAGAGAATCGATCTAAATGGGGGCTTAATGCTAAAATCGCTTCTTCAGGCTTCTTCCCACTCAAGGCCATGACAGCATTGTTAATAAATCCACGTGGATCATCAGGGAAATGATCAATAATAAGCTGGTTATATAAGATAGCTTTTTCATCCTCTTCTTTATCTAATAATAGAGAAACGATACGATGTAACACATTCACATTCAGGCTGTCAATTTCAAACGCATCAAACATAACATTCAAAGCCTTTTCAGGATCATTTAATTCTTCATAAAGGGCACTTTTCTGTATTAGTAATTCTGTGGTTGTTCCTTGAATATTTTCAATCCGATGAATCATTTCCAAGGCTACATCAAATTTTCGGCTGAATAAAGTAAGATCTCGGATCGTTTCAAGAAATTTGATATTGTCAGGATCATCTTCTAATAATAATCCGCATATTTCCTCAGCCCGGTCAAAACTGCTGGACGTTAGAGCAATTTGAAGTGCCTGTTCCAATCCGTTGATCGACATAGAATTGATTTGATACCCTTCAATATAATAATCAATTGCCAAATCCCAATTTTTTTGAAGCCTTGCAAGATCCGCGAGAGTAAATAAATATTCCAGATTATCGGGATCAAGTATTTTTAATTCTTTAAAAGCCAACTCAGCTTCGATGAACTTATTTTGAGCAAGATAAAGTTGCCCCAGCATTTCCCGTGCTTCTAAATCTTTTGGATCAAGATCCAAAGCGATTATTAAATGGTCTTCGGCTCGTTTTCCTTTCCCCAAGCGGCGATAAGCATCTGCTATTGATATATGAATGGTTGCTGCATTGGGGTCCAAATCAATTGCATCTTGAAATTCCAAGACAGCTAAAGCATAATTGCCCTGATTCATTAAAAATTCACCCTGCATAAAATGATGCAAGGCTATTTCTTTTTCCTGTTCAGTATTCGCTGATAAAAAAGCGAAACAGGTCAGAATGAGAAGAAATTTGTTTATCATTTTAAGTGGATACAATTGTTGCATCATCATTGCGGTGAATTTTAATCTGATTTCCACCTACTTGTTTAGCATTGTACATGGCTTTATCAGCGAGGTCAATCAAATCTTTCATATTTTCTGAATGGGTTGGATACAAAGACATACCTCCCGATATAGTCATCTGAACACTTTCACCATTCATAGAATATGGATAATCGGCAATATTATCTACAATCCTTTGAGAAACAACCAAGGCCATTTCAGGGGTAGTATTAATTAAAATTATGGCAAATTCTTCGCCGCCATAACGAGCAACCACATCAACGGTACGAACATTTTCCGACATTATTTTGGCTACAGTTTGAATCACATAATCCCCATAAGGATGCCCCAATGTATCATTGACCCTTTTAAATTTATCAAGATCAAATATAAGAACAGCCATATGGTGTTGAAAACGTTTTGCCCGTTGAATTTCTTCCGAAAATCGTTCTTTATAAGTCTGATGGTTTAAAAGATTTGAAAGGCCGTCATGAGTAGCATTTTGGTAAATTTTTTCGTATTCCATAAGCCAATTCAATGATGCACCCATTACGCGTCCAATCAATGTAAGGTTTTGTTCATCTGCTTTGGTATAGGGCTGACCTGTTATTCGTTCAATGAAGAGAGAGCCGCGACTTTCTCCATAAGCTATGATTGGGACGCCCAATACAGATTGAAAATCAGTTGGTGCTTCATTTGAATTAAACCTGGCAACATTTTTATGTGATTCTTTCCAATTTTGTGAAAGAACAACTTTTTCGCTCACGGTTGGTAATCCATGAAGGGTACCATGGGTGGGAAATTCAGTACCTTCAATAAATTCATCTTTAACCCCATCAACCAATTTAATTATCGAATTCAACTCTTTTTCACTATTTAAGGAAATTGTTAATCTATCATAATAGAAGAATGTCCGGATTAAATACTTGAAATGGTCCAGCACCTGTGATTCATCTGATTTAAAATTAAGTTCAGAAAGAATTTCAATGATTCGTGATTTATTTTCATCTCCCATGATATGTTTTTCTAAAGATTCGAGGCTTCCTAATCCATGGGAGATGAATTTCCCCATTGCCTGCAAAACTGATTTATCTTTATCCGTTATATCAGAAAAATGATCGATTCTCGTTAAAACAAATCCGGCGGTGGACCCATGAAGGGAAATTGGACTTCCGATGGCACATTCACTTCCTCGCCAAGATTTATCATCGAATAATTCATTCCAACCATCTTTATCATCTTTTTGATAAACTGTACTAGTATCCTTAAGGATAGAAGTAATAATTGTATTATTTGAGGGAATTGAATCAAGAAAGTTATCTATGTGTGAAGCTTGCAGTGAAAAAACACCCGCTTCAGGATCAACCATATAGATTGCAGATTCAAATTTTGGGTTTATAGCCTTTACAGTTGATAAAACTAATTTTTTCAAATTTTCATAGAGATGATTGGTTGTCTTTGATTCTGTTTGATAGGTGGTGGATTCATCCGTATGAATTACTTCTTCAGCCTGGGATGGTGAAGATGTTAATGATCCTAAAAGTTGGCTGTATATCATCAAGATTACAATGATACCAACTAATATTAAATATCTAAGCATCTCGGAAAAATGGGATAAGGATTCGGGGAGAAATAAAAAGATAAATAGGACAAGGCAAAAGGTAGCGAGTGCCCTAGTAAAAGTTGGTAGATTGTTTATTGTTGACATAATACAAAAATCCCCGTCATTAAAATTACCAAGTTTAGACAGGGATTAAAACCAGTTTGGTGATGAGTTCAAAGATTAATCATTCACAAAATGCATCTGCTTTGAGAAATCTTTTTTTGATTTTGTTTTATTATTTTCTAAGGATGAATCCGCATCTGCATCTACCAAATCTGGAGTGCGGTTTTTCAAATTTTGTATAGGTGGATTTGAAAGACTTGGAACAGAATCTTCTGCATAAAATTGAGTTTGTGATGGGATACCATCGTCTCCTGGCGAAACCAATTGCATCGATACAAAAACAAAAGCAATCACCAATCCAGTCATTAGAGATGCATATATAGGAGTAAATCCAAAAATAGTATGCTGAGAAGCTATAGGAATATCAAGACGAGTGTGATCTGATTGAATCCGAGTCAAAAGACGATCATTGAAATCAGGAGAAGTTGTCACCTTAGGTATAGCTTTCATTTGTGCCATATTTGTTCGGATGGATTCAACAAGCTCTTTTGCATCCGAATTTTCTTCGAGATAGGATTCGAATTCTTTCCGCTTGGAAAGAGATAATTCATTTTCGATGTATTCCGAGATTAAATCTTCAAATTGGTAGCGATTCATCAATATTTGTACTCCTGTTTTTATCTTAAGTCTTTTAGATCGACCTGCAATTGCAAGCGCGCCCTGTTAATTCTAGATTTGACTGTCCCCAATGGAACATTAACAATACTACTGATGTCATCATAAGAAAGTCCCTGAATATCCCTTAAAATGACGACAGTTTTAAAGTGTTCCGGTAATGCATGAATGGCAGCCTGGATTCGTTTTTCTGCGAATTCGCTTTGTACTTCTTGGCCTATTTCCGGTTGAATTGCAGGTAAATCATAATCCCGTTCATCTCGAGTCATTTGGCTCAATAGAGTAGTTTTACGTCTCTTTCTTTTTCTTAATTCCGTGTTGGCAAGATTTCGAGCAATGGTATAGATCCATGTGGAAAACTTAGCGATCTCACGATAATAATGTTTTTTCACATACAATTTCAGCATGGTGTCTTGCACCACATCTTCTGATTGTTCCCTATCGCCAAGAAATTGGAAAACAAAATTGATCAATCGATCCCGAAATCGATTCACTAGTTCGATATACGCATTTTCATCACCAGCTTGGAAGCGAGCGATCAATTGTTCATCTGTGTAAACAAAAGGTGCTTTTTGTTTATCCAATGACATGTCCGATAAATTGAATGAGTTCTGTTTCATCATTACTGTAACTTGTTTTTTGCCTTTTATCAATATTACCTAATTCATTTAAAGCACATTCCAATTTTTCCTGTGAAAATCCGCGGGCATACTTTGGAATTTGCTTCTTTACCGATGGCGGTATTGGCATATAACCACGCGGTTCCCCTAAAGTTCCATTATTCATTTTAGCAAAAAGAATTTCCTGGAAAAGAGTTGTGAGGGGATAAATAAGTGAAATCATGGTATCATTTGATGTGATGATGGTCTTTCCCAATGTTATGGCTTTATCGTAATCTTGTCCTCCCAAAGCTTGCAGGAATTCCCATCGCTGCCGATCCCTCTTCCAACCAGAAAACATATCAATATCTTCCGAATTAATGGTATCCCTATCTCCAGTCCAAAGGCACACTTTTTCAATCTCATTATTCAGATGTGCCACCGAATCACCAGCCATTTCTACCATAACATTCACGACACTGGAGTGAGCCAATTTTTCTCGTTCCTTAAAAAAGAAATTTGCCCATTTTTTCATATCCTGTGCATATGGCGTTTGAACGTCAATAATACTGATAATTTTTTCAATTTGAGTTAAATATTTGGATTTGGCCATCCAATCATCATTAATCAATACCAAAATATGATTTTCCATAGGGGATTTACAATATTGTATTAAATCATCAATTGGTCTCCCCTTCAACTGCTGAGGGTTTCTTAAAACAAATAGTTTTTTACTTGAAAAAAGATCACTCATTGTGAGACGATCCATTATCTCCTTCCCCTTCATATCATCTGGAAGCATAAGTGTTTGATCCTTATCTGAATCACCAAAAAAAGTTTCTGATACTTTCTGAATAAAAAAAGTTTGAAGGAATTGGTCATTTCCTTTTAGAAAATAAACTGGGTGAATATTCCCAATCTTCAAATCATTGATAGCGTCTTTAACTTTCATTTTGTGTCTGTAAACTCACAATATAAACAGCAAGGAATGCAAAAATAAAACTCGAAAGTCTTTCAGTAACCAAAGCCTTTAATGCAGGAATGTTTGCCCAGATGATCGTGGTGAGAAATCCCACCAATAAACCGGCGATGATGCCCTTGCGCGTAGTCTTTTTCCACCAGAGCGCCATAACCAAAGCAGGGCCAAATGCTGAGCCTAATCCACTCCAGGCATAACTGACCACGCCAAAGATCTTTTTGCCTTGAATTTCTGAAAATATGGCAATTCCGTACGCTGCTAAACCAAGAACGACAATCATGATTCTACTCAATTTTACCAAAACTTCCTGAGAGAGATCTTTCCCAAGGTATTGATGATAATAATCCTCTGTGACGGCCGAGGTAGACACTAACAATTGTGAATCTGCAGTTGACATCATGGCTGCAACAGCGCCTGAAATAAAGAGCCCCGCAAGAACAGGGTGTAGCAGACTTTTGGCTAAAATCGGCATGGATTGTTCCGGATCCACAGTAAGAAAGTATTCCGGGCCAAAATAGACCAAAGCTACAAGTCCCACTAAAAATGCACCTGTTATTCCCGGCAAAGCCCAAGCAATGGCAATTTTTCTTGCTACTTTTACATCTTTGGAACTCCGGATGGCCATATATCGAATTACCAGATGGGGTTGACCAAGATATCCTAATCCCCAACTTAATCCACCCAATGCAGTTATGAGTGCCGCAAAACCATCTTTACCGCCAAAAAAGGAACCGTTATTATTATTAAAAACCGAATTCGCAACCGCTAAACTGTCTGAAATAGTCATTCCCGATTCTGATAATTCAATATATCCGGCAATAGGCAAGATGACCAAAGTCCCGACCATGAGAATTCCCTGGAGAAGGTCCGTCCACGCGACTGCGTAAAATCCACCCATGAGTGTATAAATAATGATGATGGCAGCGCCAATAGAAATCCCGGTAATGGGATCTAAATCAAAAAGTGAATTTAGTACCTTGCCTGAAGCGTGAAATTGTGCCGAGACGTAAAACAGAAAGAAAAATGCGATAATGACAGAAGAAAACAGGCGGATAATATTAGAGCTATCATTGAATTTTCGATGGAGATATTCTGGGATAGTTAGGGCATCATATTTTTCAGTTTCTTCCCGAAGCCGTTCAGCGATTAAAAACCAAGATGCGATTATGCCAAGAATAATTCCGATTACTGCCCAGGATTCGCTTAACCCAATAGT
>CAXCBH010000020.1:0-13494 GCA_963980675.1 uncultured bacterium
TACACGGACTAAATCTTGAGTAATCGTCCCAGTAGTGTCATCCGCATCAATCCAACCATCCATGGGATATGTATTTCCCATACCATCGATCGCTAGCCCTGAAGGAGTATGATCATCACTTGATAAAATCTGGGTGCTTGACGCTGGTGATATTGTATCGCCTTCAGCGGGTACTGGTGCTTTCCAAAGACCATTCTCGCCTCCTGCAGAAGCTACAGTATCACCTTTTGTCCACCAATAAAGATCACCATCATAGTAACGCATAGGCGATCCCCAATATCCATACGATTTTATTAATGTGGCAGTATCTGCATTAGCTGATCGACGGTAAATAGTTCCATCAGCTGTTCCAATGTACATATTCCCATCACTATCCCAATCGAAATCAAATGGGTTATTTACATCAGTATCTGCGGGCATATACTCTTCATAATCGCCGCCTCCTGGAGGGATTCGAACAATCCCATAGTCACCCCAAACAACTGCAGCATAGAGGTACCCGTCAGGACCAAAATGCATTTCACCTTCTCCCCAATGTGTTTGGCCGAAATAGCTTTCCGTCCCATCAGGAGTAATCTTATATACTTCTGCTGGATCTTGCCCACGTGCATACAAGTTTCCATCTGCATCGAAAGCAAGGCCACCCTTTGTTTTGGGAAGGCCTGCAACCGTGATTATATCAAAAATGGGTAACAAGGTGATAGATACGGAATCGCTAACTTTTTCATCTGCATCTTCAACATTGCGTACTTTCAAATTAGCGTTTATTGAAACACCAACTCCACTAACATTAGGACGGGTAAATTTCAATGATGTTACAGTTCCTTCTGAAGGTGTTACTGATGCCAGTGATACACCATTGCTGTCTATCTCAATCAAATTCAATGCTGCAGTTGCATTGAAATTTTCACCTGTGATGGTTACTTCTTCACCTGGATATCCTTCAACAGGACTAATCGAAGTAATAACAGGGGTTGGAACTACAGTATCTGCTGGATCAGCATCTTCCTCACATGAGAAAAATATAAAAGATGATATTGAAATCAGAGTTAAAACTCTAAAGTAATTTTGATTCATAGCTTATCCTCTTGGTAGGTTAGTGTTTTACTATTATTCGTCATTGCAATCGTTTGCAACGTGGGGCTAATTTATGTCACACATTTTATATTGTCAATTTTTATTCATGGAAGTATTATAAGTATGTAATATAAAATAAGGAGCAAAAATAATGATTTTAAATATTTAACTATCCTAATTAAACTTATAAAAGACGCTTACAAGAATTTTTTAATAATCATATCATTTTAAATTGCTAGCTAGAAAATCAATATACACACTTAGGAAAACATATCTGTCACCATCCCTAAGCTTGTCATATAATGAACCTCTCAATATTGTGAAAGGTAAAGGTCAATACATCTATGATTCGGACGGGACTCAATATCTAGATGCAGTAAACAATATCCAGCATGTGGGCCATTGCCATCCAAAGGTGGTGGCAGCCGCCCAACTCCAATATGAGAAACTGAATACCAATACACGGTACTTGGATGAAACTATTGTCAATTATGCACAGGAGCTCACGGATAAATTGCCCGTTGGGCTTGATGTATGTTTTTTTACCAATTCTGGCAGCGAAGCCAATGATCTGGCTCTTCGGATCGCTCGTCATGTCACCCAAAGCAAAGAAACAATCGTCCTGGATGCTGCTTATCATGGCAATCTGTCTTCCTTGATCGAGATCAGCCCCTATAAACATAATGGAAAGGGTGGAAAGGGTGCCCCTGATTTTGTTCACACAGTTCCAATGCCAGACCCATTTCGTGGAAAATATCGGGGAAAAGACTCCGGAACAGCCTATGCAAATGAAGTTCAAATTAAACTTGATAAAATTCAAGAATCTGGAAAACGAGTTTCTGTATTTATTGCTGAATCACTCATGGGTTGCGGTGGACAATTAGTACCACCACATAGTTTTTTGAAAGAATCATTCCAGAAAGTAAGAAATGCTGGTGGGCTCTGTATTGCTGATGAAGTGCAGATAGGGTTTGGAAGAATGGGCGATCATTTTTGGGGATTTGAGACCCAAGATATTGTTCCAGATATTGTGACTATGGGAAAATCCATGGGCAACGGTCATCCACTTTCTGCGGTGGTTACCACCAAAGCCATTGCGGAAGAATTCAATAACGGCATGGAATATTTCAATTCATTTGGTGGGAATCCTGTTTCCTGTGCTGTGGGCCATGCGGTCTTGAATGTGATAGAAGAGGAAGGGCTGCAGAAAAATGCGAAAGATGTTGGTAATTATTTGAAATTATTATTAAATGAATTAAAAGAAAAATATTCTATGATTGGCGATGTGAGAGGGCATGGATTATTCCTAGGGATAGAATTGGTTCGAGATCTAGAATCTTTAGACCCAGCAGATAAAGAAGCCGATCAAATTGTGAATACCATGAAAGAAAAAGGGATCCTGATTAGCACTGATGGGCCGGATCACAATATTTTAAAAATTAAACCGCCTTTAGTTTTTAACCGGGAAAATGCTCTTTTCTTGACCGAAACATTGGACGAAATTCTATCTTAGGATAAGGACAGATTATACACATGAATAAACCAATAATAGTTGGTGGACTACTCATCATTTTTATTACTGCAATGATAATTTTGAATAAAACAACAAATATGAAAGTGGAAAAATACTGGGAAGACCCTACCGTTTTTCAAGTTAACCGGGAAGAACCCCGTGCCCACTTTTTTCCATTTGAGTCGGAAGAACTGGCTTTTGAAAATGATCCAGAAAAGTCAAAATATTTTCAATCCTTAAACGGGATATGGAAATTCTATTTTGCAAAAAGTCCTGACAAAATACCGAAAGGATTTTATCAATCAAGTTACAGTGTGAAAGACTGGGACGATATTACAGTTCCTGGTCATTGGGAAATGCAGGGCTATTCCGTTCCTATTTATCTCGATGAAGAATATCCCTTTAAGCCGGATCCGCCAAAAGTCCCATTTCATTATAATGCGGTAGGCTCATATGTAAAAACGTTTGAATTGGACGAAACGTGGAATGGCCGGGATATTTTTATTCGTTTCGGTGGGGTTCGTTCTGCTTTTTATGTTTGGTTAAATGGGAATTTTATTGGCTACAGCCAAGGGTCAAAAACACCTGCAGAATTCAACATCACTGAATTGGTCCAAAATGGTGAAAATAAACTCGCTGTGGAAGTTTACCGGTTTTCGGATGGCTCGTATTTAGAGGGGCAAGACACTTGGCGGGTCAGCGGATTAGAAAGAGATGTTTACCTTTATGCTGCACCCAAAACACGCATTTCAGATTTCTTTGTTTATGCCGATCTGAATGAAGATGGCCGTTCTGCCAATTTTTTTGTCAAGATTGACCTTTTTAATCCAGAACGATTTACAGGTAAATATAAAATTGATGTAGTCTTAAAAGGGAAACGTGTTGTTTATAAAAAGGATAACACCGTAGCTATCGATTCAACAAATTCGGTTGAATTTCAGGCAACTTTTTCCAAAGTGAAACCATGGTCTGCCGAAACGCCTTACCTTTATGATTTACAAATTATGCTTACTGATCCCCAAGGGAATTTGGTGGAATCATTTACACAAAAAGTGGGATTTAAACGAGTAGAAGTGAAAAATGGAAATCTATTGGTAAATGGAAAAGCTGTCATGTTCCGTGGCGTTAATCGCCACGAATGGGATCCGGTCGTGGGACGCACTATCACAGAAGAAACTATGATCCGCGATATCCAACTCATGAAGCAGCATAATATCAATGCCGTCCGAACAAGTCACTATCCGAACCAGGAACGATGGTACGAACTCTGCAATGAATTCGGATTGTATGTAATTGATGAAGCCAATATCGAATCTCACGGCATGCAGTTCCACGAAGGGAGTTATGGACATATTGCGAATGATCCTGCATGGACAGCACAATGGATTGACCGTGGAAAACGAATGGTGGAACGGGACAAAAATCAGCCGTCAATTATTACCTGGTCTATGGGCAACGAAGCCGGCGATGGAGAAAATTTTGTAAAATTATACGATTGGATCAAATCCCGGGATAAGTCCCGGCCCGTTGTATATCAACCAGCCTGGTATGAGCGTCACACGGATGTGGTTTTCCCCATGTATAAATCTATTGAATTCATTTCGGAATATGCAGAAAAGAAAACGGATAAGCCGCTCATACTTTGCGAATTTGCCCACGCCATGGGAAATAGCGTGGGGAATCTCCAAGACTATTGGGACACTTTTGAAAAATATGAAGCACTTCAGGGTGGCTTTATTTGGGACTGGGTAGATCAAACAATCCTGAAAACAGATGAGAATGGGACAGACTATTGGGCTTATGGCGGTGATTTCGGAAATGAGTTTCTTGAAAATGATTCCAACTTTTGTGCCAATGGATTGGTGGCCGCAGACCGATCATTAAATCCCCATATCCTTGAAGTAAAAAAAGTATATCAACCGGTCAAATTCACCGATATCTCGAAAAAATCATCTAGTACAAAAATTGAAATAAAAAACCGATATGATTTTATTGATTTAACTCATTTGGATTTTTCTTGGATGATTGAAGAAGATGGAAAGCAGATCCAAAAAGGCAACTTGGGAAAAATAAAATTGGCACCCGAGGAAACAGACAATTTTAATTTCAACTATCAATCAATATTATCCAAACCAGGATCAGAATATTTTCTTACAATTCGAGCAAATACAAATTCAAGGTCAATAATGATACCTAAAGGTCATTTAGTTGCGTGGGGGCAATTCAAATTGCAGATTGAAAATACCATTACGCCTTCCCCGAGTAACAAATATCCTGAATTAGCAATAACAGAAAATGATAAGTTGGTTGAAATATCTGGCGCTGAATTCAAAATTACATTTGATCGCGAAAAAGGAAATTTGTCCCAATATCATTATAAAGGAATTGACCTTTTAAAACATAGCCTGCAATCTAATTTCTGGCGGGCGCCCAATGACAATGATCTCGGAAATGCTATGCAAAAACGAACAGGTATTTGGCGAAATGCCAGTACGGAATTGAAAACCACAGAGTTCAAAAGTCTTATTAACAATAATGTGGCACAAATTCAGGTTCTATCTTCCCATGATACTACAGGGACAGATTTAGAAACAAACTATTTTGTATATGGAAATGGTGCTGTCAAAGTGACCCATAAAATAATTAAGACAACATCAGAGAATCCGGAGATTCCAAGATTTGGATTAAAAATGTCCTTAACAGGAGATTTCACTGAACTCAGTTGGTTTGGTCGTGGACCTCATGAATCTTATTGGGATAAAAAAACTTCTGCTGCAATTGGACTTTATAATGGGTCTGTTTGGGATCAAACTTTTCAATATGTTCGCCCCCAGGAAACAGGGAATAAAACAGATGTAAGATGGATGGCTGTTTCTAATGGAAAAATTGGGCTTATGGCAAAAGGTGATCCTACTTTTGATGGTAGTGTACACCAATATCCATACGAAGACCTGGACCATGTTCGCCACGGACAAAAACATGGAAAACTGGATGTTCAGCCCAAGGACCAAGTCGATTGGCTCATTGATTATAAACAGATGGGAGTGGGCGGTGATAATAGTTGGGGGGCTCGACCACATGATGAGTACACACTGCATCCAAAATCTTATTCTTTCTCTTTTATGTTGATTCCATTTGAATCAATGGATGACTTAACAAAACTTTCAAAATTAAAGGTAAGATAAATGAACACAATTTCAATCATTTCATTTATTGTGGCGACAGGTGCTGTCGCCTTTTTTACAGTTCGAATTGTCCGGGGGATGAAAAAATCTGACAATGCCACAGAAGAATATTTTACAGGTGGACGGGCATTGGCATGGCCGGTTGTGGCCGGCTCACTTCTTCTTACAAATTTATCAACGGAACAATTGGTTGGCCTTAATGGTGCTGTTTTCGGAGATAAAGCATTGGTAGGCATCGCTTGGGAAGCGTTGGCAGCCTTTGCCATGATTGCCACAGCGCTCATTTTCTTACCAAAATATTTAGCCAGTGGATTTACCACCACGCCGGCATTTCTTGAAAAGCGTTTTGATAAAACTACCCGTTCCATGGTGTCCGGATTATTCCTATTTGGTTATGTGACTGTTCTACTTCCAGTTGTTCTTTACACAGGCTCTCTGGCAATGATCGGAATGTTTGATTTGAATGTTCCTCTTTGGCTTGTTGTGGCAACGATTGGATCCCTCGGAAGTGCATATGCTATTTTTGGCGGGTTAAAATCTGTGGCTGTCAGTGATACCATCAATGGTGTTGGACTTTTGGTTGGTGGTTTAGCAATTCCAGTATTGGCTTTGGTTGCTTTAGGTGATGGCTCATTCTTTATGGGATTGAGGACATTATTTAATACAAATCCTGAATATCTTGCTGTCATGACTCAAACCAATGTGGATGGGAATGTGGTATCGGTTCCATGGCCAACCTTATTAACCGGGATGATGTTCATTCAGGTCTTTTATTGGTCTACGAACCAGGTGATTGTTCAGCGCGCCATGGCGGCAAAAAGTTTGGCCGAAGGTCAAAAAGGTGTATTGTTTGCATCTGCTATGAAATTGGTAGGGCCACTTATGCTTTGTTTGCCGGGTATTATTGCACTCCATATGACAGATCTTACAATTGATAAGCAAGACCAAGTCTATGGAGCAATTGTTCGGCATATCCTGCCCGATTGGTCACTAGGATTATTTGCAGCTGTTTTGATGGGCTCCATTTTAAGTTCTTTCAACAGTGCCTTGAATAGCGCTTCTACTTTGTTTTCACTCCAGTTTTATAGCGGTTACATTAATAAAAATGCATCTGGAGAACAGATTGTAAAAATTGGAAAGTATTTTGGCATTGGACTAGCGGTTGCATCCATTATGATTGCACCAATATTAGACCAGATGCAGTCTATTTTTGAATATCTCCAAAAAGTGAATGGTTTATACAGTGTACCCATCATTGGGATTTTTATGTTGGGGATTGGTACAAAACATGTTCCTGCCATCGCAGCTAAAATTGGGATGATTGTAGGTATGGCATTTTATGCATTTTTCACTTTTGTGAATATTAAAGATGTTCCGGTATTTTTTGCCAATGGCGATGGGGATCTTCATTGGCTTCATGGATATTTTATTAGTTTTATTTCATCGGTTGTTGTGATGTTGGTCATTGGTTACATAAAACCAAAATCTGTTGAGGAAATCGCTATAAGTGATCAGCGGGTTCCAGCACCAGTTGATATGACGCCGTGGCACCAAGCGAAGAATGCTTCCTATGCCATCATGGGGACCACGGTTTTAATGTATTTGTTTTTGACTTGGGCTTCAGTTTAAGAAATGTATAAATATTGAAATGATTTAAAAGTGGTTCCAATTATTATTAGTCGTTTTAACTCTTTTACCTCATTGAATAATTTGTTTCAAAACACATGATTATCAATTTTAAAAAAAGAGGAAGTAAAAATTTTATAAACCTTTTAATTTTTTTGTCAATTGGTTTCGCTCAACAATCTAGTCACCAATATATTGAATATCAGCGAATCCAAAATAGACTCCAACAAGGATGGAATACCTGGAATACATCCAGTGTTTTACAGCAAGTGTTACTCCCACAAGGGTTTGCCATCAACCTTGCTTTCAAACAGCATTACTTTTTAGAAGAACAATATCTTTCAAGCGCTCTAATTGGTCGACGGGGAGATTTTACAGAAACTGTTCGCCCTGGTCCCCACGCTTATGATGGGAGTTACACACAGTTGGAGATTCAATGGGAAGGTTTAGATGCAAGAATTGAAACCGCACATGCTGGAAAAGATTTAGTTATTTTAATTTCACCAAATTCAATTCCTCATGATCGTATGAAAGTCATTATAGAATCAGGGATGTTGTGGAACCGACAGGGACACCTTTCTCGTAAAATTAATCAATTGAAAGCAGTGTGTCCCGGAAAAATCATCAAAGTATTTACCACGTCAGTTCCTGTGGATGATGACCCGTATATTGATGTTAAAACGCCTTATCTCGCTGTTTGGTTGGATGGGGAGATAGGTATCTCCACTGGAAAAAAACGAACACTTTTAGAAATAAAAAAAGCCATTGAAATCCAAAAAGTTAGTCTTCAATCAGAAGCAGAAAAATTTGGTGAATTGGCAGAACCATATATTGCAGTCCAGGCAGGTATTGCATGGAATCTCATTTATGAACCTAAGTTTGATCGTGTTGTTTCCACGGTTGGTCGGTTATGGAATGAAGAGTATGGTGGTTTCTGCACATTCGGTTGGGATAATTTTTTCCTGGCTTATATGACAGGACTTGCCAGTCGAGATCTTGCTTTTTCCAATGTAATCGAACATCTCCGTGGCAAAACAAAACAGGGATTTATTCCTAATGATAATCGCGGAAACGGAAGTAAATCATTTGATCGATCGCAACCGCCGGTGGGTGGTATAATGGTCAAGGAGGTTTACAAAACTTATCCTGAAGATTGGTTTTTGAAAGCTACGTTTGATGACCTTTTGGGCTGGAATCGCTGGTGGCATCGATCAAGGAATAATGAGGGATTGTTGAGTTATGGATCATCGCCGGCAGATAATCCATTTAATGAACCTGTATTCGAAACAAAAACAGCTGCCGGATATGAATCGGGCATGGATGATTCGCCCATGTACATAGGTGTGCCATTTAACAAAAAGAAACACACTTTAGAACTACAGGATGTAGGGCTCACCAGTTTATATATTGCTGATTGTAGAGCACTGGCGGAAATGGCAGAAATTCTTAAACGGAAAAAAGAACAAAAAGAATTAGAGAGTCGAGCAAAACAGTACGCCCTTAAAATGGAAGAATTATGGAGCCCGGAATTTGGCGCATACCTGAATTATCGAACTGATGTAGATTCGCTCTCAACCCGGGTTTCACCCACCTTATTTTATCCGCTCATGGCAAAAGTGGGTAATGAAGAAAAAAACGAAAAAATTATGGAACATTTTTATAATCCTGAAGAATTTTATGGAGAATGGATGTTACCTTCCACAACTAGGAACGATCCAACATTTTCACGACAACGCTATTGGAAAGGTGCCATATGGCCACCTCTGAATTTTCTTACTTATCTAAGTCTTCGCCAGGCAGGCTACACTGATGCTGCCACCGAGTTATCGGAAAAATCATTAAAACTTATTATGACTGAATGGACACGAAAAGGTTACGTGAGTGAGAATTATTCATCGATTACCGGGACAGGCGATGATTCAAGATTGTCGTCAGACAGGTTCCATTCCTGGGGGGCATTATTTGGAATAATATCCTTTATCGAAAATGGATATCTTCCGAAAATAGAATCACCAATGGAGTAGGATTTCATGAGGTCCATTGGGTTAATATTGATATCTGTTATGTCACTTATCGCTGATGATTATGCACCAAATTGGGAATCCCTGGATTCTCGTCACACGCCTCAATGGTATAGAGATGCCAAATTTGGAATTTTCATTCACTGGGGGCTTTATTCTGTGCCTGCTTGGGGGCCAAGGGGGAGCTATGCAGAATGGTATCTCAATGGATTAAAGTCAGGTGACAGCACACGTCTAAAATATCACGAAGAAAATTATGGGAAGGATTTTCCATACCGGGATTTCAATAAATTGTTCAAGGCGGAAAAATATAAGCCCGAAAAATGGGCAGCATTATTTAATGAATCCGGAGCAAAATATGTGGTGCTTACCTCTAAGCACCATGATGGATTTTGTCTTTGGCCCAGTAAAGAAAGTGATGGCTATAATTCCGTGAATGGCGCTGCAAAACGAGATCTTTTGGGCGACCTGAATTCAGCAGTTAAAAATGTAGGACTCAAATCTGGGTTCTATTATTCCTTATACGAATGGGATCACCAAGACTATCCTACCAATGTATCAAAATATGTAAACGACCACATGTTGCCCCAATTCAAAGATGCAGTTCAACGTTACAAGCCTTCTATCATTTTTTCAGATGGCGAATGGGACCAGGATAGTCAAAAATGGCGCAGTGAAGAATTTTTAGCCTGGCTGTATAATGAATCTAACTCACCAGAAGATGTGGTTGTGAACGATCGTTGGGGTGGTGAAACACGATTTAAACATGGTGGATATTGTTCAACAGAATATGATCCCAATTCTGGGTCCGTGAATGAAGAGTTTATTCGACGGGGCTGGGAAGAATGTCGTGGGATTGGAAAATCCTTTGGGTATAATCGCAACGAAGGGCCAGACGATTATAACTCATCGGAAGAATTAGTTCGTCTTCTTGTAGATATTGTAAGTCGTGGCGGGAATTTGCTCCTGAATATTGGTCCCAAGGCAGATGGTACCATTCCAAAAATTATGGTTGATCGATTAAAGGACATTGGTGTTTGGCTGGACAAAAATGGTGAATCCATTTATAAAACAACAGTGAACCGAATCACACAATCTAATAATAGGAAAGTGAAATATACCTTATCAAAAGATCGTAGAAACATCTATGCATTTATCGAAGAAATTCCTGATGGTAATTTGACCTTGAATGGTCTCCAAGCCACGGGGCATGAACGCATCAAACTGTTGGGGACAGATGAAGAGTTCAACTGGCGAAATCGGCTAAATAAACTGGTCATCCAAATTCCGAAAAATATTAATGAAATTGTTGAAGATTCGCCTACCTATGTTTTTAAAATCCCTGTTCTCCCATATCTTGAAAAGCCAAATGTCCAAATTGCAGAACACGATGGGAAGGCAGAAATCACTTTTATTCCGAATGACTCAACATCGGAATTGAGATACACATTTGGGAATTGGGAAGTGAGGAAAGGCTATGAAAAAAAGTACAGCGGCACCTTTACCTTGAACAAAAGTACTATGTTGAATGTCCAGGCCTTTGCCGATGGGTTTTTGCCCAGTCAAGTTGTGACAGTTCCGGTAAATATTTTGGATGAAAGCCACGGACTCATTCGACAAACATATGAAGGGCAATGGGAAAACTGTGACCAAATGCTTGATTCGGATTTTGTTGAAGAAAAAACGGTTTTCAGTTTAGGTTTAGATGCAGAAAAGAAAGATAATTTTGGACATGTTTTTAAAGGAATGATCTTTATTGAAAAGCGAGGAACCTTTGAATTTCAAACCACATCCGATGATGGTTCACGATTATTTATAAATGGATTTCCTGTAGTGGATAATGATGGGCTTCATGGACGGAAAACTATTTCTGGAGATATAGTATTGAAAAAAGGACTCCAAAAGTTTGAAGTGCAATATTTTGAGCAGGGCGGACAAGAATCTTTGGATGTAAAATGGAAGGGATTAGAATTTGAATGGCAAGAGATCCCGGCGTTTAAATTTTATAATACAATACATTAAAACACTAAGACCTTAAAATGAATATTGTAAATGTGTTAGAATTTGAAATGAATTCGTGATTTCCCTAAATAAAAAACAAATTTCAGAAATGGTTTCCATGAAGGAAGCCATCCATGCTATGAAGTCTGCTTTTGTTCAGTTAAGCAGCGGTGATGCCCATGTACCTCCTCGTTTAAGTTTGGATCTTCCGGATAAAAATGCCACATCCCTGATTATGCCGGCTTATGCAATTGGGAGTCCCTACTATTGCGTGAAGATTGTATCCATGAATTATTCAAATCCCCATAAAGGTCTGCCTCTGATTCAAGGCGTGGTTCAAGTTTTTGATGCTTCAAAAGGTAACCACGTAGCGACCCTGGATGGAGAATCCATTACGGCGATTCGAACAGCGGCAGCATCTGGATTGGCCACAGATCTCATGGCAAAAAAGGATGCGACTATTTGTGCAATTTTTGGGACAGGTATTCAGGCTGCTTCTCATATAGAAGCAATCATGGAAGTTCGGGAAATTGAAAAGTTCATTGTATTCAGTCGAAATGATGATACTGCTGCAAAATTTTGTGATTCACATTCCAAAAAGGTCAATTGTGAAATTGGATCTCAAGCATCCTTAAAAGAAGCCGATATAATTTGTACAACTACACCATCTCAGCTTCCACTAATTGAATTTGGAAACATTAAATCAGGTAGTCATTTGAATGTCATTGGGTCACACCAGCCAGTGATGAGGGAAGTGTCTTCAGATATAGTTATCCAGTCTAAAATCATCGTTGACCAAATGAAAGCCTGCAAAAAAGAAGCGGGAGACCTCATAATTCCGGTGGAAGAAGGTCAATGGTCCTTTGAAAAAGTTCATGGCGAATTGGGGCAGGTTGTAGCCGGTGAAATCCCGGCCCGGGAATCAGAAAATGAAATTACTTTATTTAAATCGGTGGGAAATGCTATCCAGGATCTTGCCATGTCAAATTTGATACTAAAAAAATTGAATTATGATTGAGATAAAAAAACTGAAAAATTGGCAAGCGCCAGAAGATTGGTTTGAGATTCAAACCATCGATGCCCATACGGGTGGGGAACCGCTTCGGATCATTATTTCCGGGTTTCCGAAACTAAAGGGGGCGAATCTTTTGGAAAAACGCACTAGTGCTAAAAATGATTTTGATCAAATTAGAAAAGCACTCATGTGGGAACCGCGGGGTCACGCAGATATGTACGGAGCACTCATCGTGGATCCTGATACGCCCGGCGCAGATTTTGGGGTCATTTTTATTCATAATGAAGGATATTCCACGGGCTGTGGCCATGCAGTCATTGCATTAACAAAAGTGTTTGTGGAAACTGGATTAATCGAAAAAACTGAGCCCGTCACGGAAGTGAAAATGGATGTTCCTTCAGGGTTTATTCGCTCCTTTGCAGAAGTAAGACATGGAGAAATCACAAGCATAGGATTTCACAATGTTCCTTCATTTGTGCAGCAAATGGATTCTATTGTGAATGTACCGGGGTTGGGAAATATTCGGTATGATTTGGCATTCGGTGGTGCCTATTACGCATTTGTTGATGCGGCTCAATTTGATTTGGATTGTACTGAAGAATACCACGATGAACTCATCGAAAAGGGAGTGTTGATCAAACAGGCAATTATGAAATCTGTTAAAATGGATCATCCAACCGAACCAGAAATGAATTTTTTATATGGCACAATCTTTACCGGATCACCAAAAAATTCAAAAAACCACAGTCGGAATGTTTGCATTTTTGCGGAAGGTGAAGTTGACAGAAGTCCAACAGGAACTGGTGTCAGTGCCCGTGCTGCAATTCACTATGCACGTGGTGAAATTGGTATTGGTGAATCCATCACCATCGAAAGTATTATTGGCTCTACTTTTTCGGTTAAGGTTGATGAAATAACAACTTTTGGAAAATATGATGCAATCATCCCAGAAGTAAAAGGTAATGCTTTTATTACCGGGAAAAACACATTCTGGATTAATCCCAATGACCCCTTAAAGGATGGTTTTATCTTGAGATGAATCGATTTGGAATCTTC
>CAXCBH010000021.1:0-13343 GCA_963980675.1 uncultured bacterium
TCCGATCCAGATGGGCTTATGGATCTTCATATTATGGATCTTGAAACAGGACGTGTCAGCCAGATTACGGATAGCCATGAAGGAGATTTTGCTCCGATTTGGCACCCGGATGGAAAAAAAATATCTTATACAGGTCTTTATGATTACACACCTAATCTTTACACTCATGATCTTGAAACGGGTGAAACAATCCAAAATACAGACATCGGAGACGTTGTCATTGGTGCAAACTGGAACCATGAAACTTCAAGCATCACCGCCCTGACCTTGAGAACAACAGACTCTTCTCGTGTGGTGGATATTGATCCTTCCCGGTTAGCCGACAAAAGGGAAGTGAAAATGAATCCTGCATTTTCTTCATGGCGAACAAAGGTGCCGGATCATCCTATGGAGAATATTAATTCTAAATTGGACGTTACAATCCACAGTGAAACACCCTATAAATTTTATAAACATATATCCCATTTGGGGACAGTGGCATTACCAGATGCCCAAAGCCTATTTTTAAATACAGCATTTACAGATGGCATGGGTCGGCATGTGTTAGGTGGCCTATTTATTACGGACTATGATTCTTTATTTGGAACTTTAATCCAATATAATAACAATACAGGTTTCCCTTTTGGCGGATCTTGGGGAGTGAATTATTACAAAGATTTGTTTTTCACATTCCAGTTCTACAACCGGGATCAGGTGCCTCTCCTTGAATTATTTAATGGAACATCCATTTGGTGGATGATGCCTTACAACTTTGGTAATTCCAGAGTGGCAAATCATTCTATCGGTATTGCATTGGGGCTAATGGATCGACAGGCAATCGATTTTAATGATTCTTTAGATGTATTCATCACACCTGAAGGTGGAAAAGAAGGGATGCTATCACTGAATTACATATTCAAAAATCAACGAAATCATAGGCGGAATATGTTTGCCCCGAACCACGGCTATGGATTTAGTGTGAATCATGATATGGTAACGTCAACCATTTGGGGCGATTTGGATTACAATAAGACAGAAATAGATTTATTCAGACATAAAAAAGCAGGCCCCTTATCTTTCTATGCTCGCGTTCGTTATGAAAAATTATCTGGCAAACCACTTGCACAAGATACATTGGGAATTTTTGATATCCCTAATTATTATATCGCAGGAAGCTTTGTCCCAGGACGTGAATATATGAGCCCTCGTGGTTTTTCCGGAGCAAGATATGGAGATCAGGCATTTATGGGGACGGTTGAATTGCGAGCCCCCGCAGCACCGTTTCAATTTGTTGAAATATTAAAGATAATTCAATTGGGTAATCCAACAGTTGCTCTTATTTCCGATTTTGGAAATGCCTGGAATAATGACGGAAATCAGGAAGACCTGATTATAACAACTGGTTTAGAATTCCGGCTTGCATTATCCTTGGCAAAATCGCCTCTGTTTATTTTTAGTTATGGCTGGGCACAATTACTTAGAAAATGGGGTAATGATTTGGAAAAACTGGCAGAGATGGAGGAAGGAGATGTTATAGACGTGGGACCCAAACCCTATTTTCAAATGACGCTCATTAGTCCATTTTAGGTATGAAAAATACAATTATTTGGTTTGAGATCAATGTATCTGACTTGGACCGAGCCAAAAAATTCTACGACCACGTTTTACAAACGAATATCCGCAAAGAAGAGGTGGAAGGATATCCTCCTATGGGCATTATTCCTGATGAAGGAGTGAATGGTGCTTTAGTAGAAGATGAAGAATACGAAGCGCCGGAACATAGTGGCGTCATGCTTTATTTTGATGGGAGTTCCGGAATTAATCCTTACTTAGAACGTGTAGAAGAAGCCGGGGGAGAAGTGCTTGTTCCCAGATCGTTTGTGAATGAGTCTGTTGGGCACTGGGCGGCGTTTTCAGATTTGGATGGGAATCTGCTAGCCTTTTACGAACCTCCCCAATAAAATGTAATAAAGTCATTAAATATTTACGTTTAATTTTTAAAACCAATAACGTCTCAATGAAACTGAAAAGATTAATCCTGTAGGATTAATCGTGGGAGCGCTTCCATTCCAAATAGCATCTACCCGCTCAGTCTCATCATTTCCATTATCATCTTTTTCACCTGTTTTAACTGAATAAGTCCAATCCTGGTCATTGGTATGCAGAATATTTTTCATTGATAAAACAAGATCCCAATGTTTTCCAACTTGAACACCCAAATTCAATCTAGCTGCTGGCATCACTAATCCACTATTAACAGAATGGTTTTTATCATCTTTTGTAAACGTCAGGCAAAAAGGTATATCAAGAGACGTTGAAATAGTTGAGCCAAACCCCGAGAATAAAGTAAAATCCAATGAACCACCCATCCCCAAATAACTATCCATTTTTTTTCTGGAATCCTGTATGAATCCAAAATGACCATTCAGGCTCCCAGATAGAAACCCTAGAGGATTAATCAAAAATTTCCCTGTTAAATCATAATGGGGCAAGGGACCATAAGATAAACTCAAATCCGCAATATATGGATTTGTCAACATTTCATACGCTTTATGTCCTTCTTTCACCTTTCGCCATTTTCTTACAATTTTTGCTTTACTTGCATCAGGTCCCACCTCTGTAATACGTGCTAACCCCCTAGTTTTTCCTGGTAAAGTAATGGTTCTTCCTTTATAAGTTTTTTGTTTGTCCTTAGAAGCGATCTCAAAAAAATCTCCTTTTTGAAGCCCCAGGTTTTCACCAGACAAAATAGAAATGGTTTTACCATCCACTTCAATGACCTCACTGGTAATCATGTAAAGTTCTTTCAATTTACTGTGAACTTGAAGGGTGAGATTAGATAGCGCTTTTTCCAGTGAAGCATCCCGGTTGCCGCCTGTGTGACTTGCCCCCAATTTAAAAGATTTTTCTGAAATCCCCGTTTCTACATTCACCAATCGCACATTCGCGTTAATAATTGTATGAATATTGTTTTCTAATTCAAGTCGTCTTTTTTCTTTTGCACTTTTGGTATTGTCAACTGCCGCCGTAACCGATTTTTTGATTACCCAGGAAAATAAGGTTTCATCTTTGTCTTCATCATCTTTGTCTTCATCATCCCCCTTTTTTGGTTTAGGAACACCTTTTTGCCCGAAATGAACAATATTGATAATGAGCGCTTCTTCTGCTGCTGCAAGCTCACCGAATTCCACCACTTGTTCATCTGAAACTATGCCGGACATTTGGAATGCCTGTTCCTCCAGGATTTCATCCACAAGGTTGCGGTCAATCACTTTGAATCGCCCTACCGATGTAGCGGCATCAGCAATAATAGCAGTAACCTTATCTGCTACAGGTCCATGCTTTTCCTGGGATGCAGGCAAAATCATGAGCCATTTTTTTTCTAAAGTAATGTCTTCCTCCAGTTCCTGGGGGAAACCCATAGAAAAAATGAATATGAAAATGAGAAATATATTTTTCATCAAAATGTCCAATTCAATGGTCGTTTAAAAGCAAAAGTTAAGAAAACTGAAGGGGTATTAATGTTAAAGGATTCATCCTTTAACAAATCTTCTGTAAATCCAATAATAAAGGCTACTCCTTTTTTTATAGACCACTGGGCTTCAGCGACTAATTGTATCCTGGAAAGATTAGTATTATCTACCAGTTTGCTGACTTGATGAAAATAATCCACTTCAATTTTTGTTTCATAGTTTCCCATCTTTTTATCAGCTGTGAACCCGCCCCGGGCATAGGATGTTTTTTGTTTTGTGTTTAAATAATCTGAATTATCGAAGGCAATCCCCAATTCGGCTGTCATATTTCCCAATGCAGAATTTCTGATGAGCCACCCGAATCCTTGATTAAAATGGTATCGAAGATTTACATCAATGAAAGTATTCTTTTCATAAATAAGGGTGTTGAATGAATATAACCAGTCAAACGACATGAAGTGTCGACTGGTTTTTTGGCGGACTCGAATTTCTTGATTATCTTCAAAAAAGTGTCCATAAAATCTGACATCTTGAAAGATGTATGGGGTGGTGCGATTTAGGCGTACGTAGCTGGCAAGGCCGGGAGAAGATGCTTCGGTCTGTACAGCACCAAGGCGGAAATATTGTTTCCAATTCGGAAGTTCTGTATCAGGATTATGGCCAAAAACCAATGAAAGAAAAATGACAGAGATAAAATATCTCATCACTGTTTGATTTTTTTCCCACTTTGCATAAGAAGAATTGCGCTTGTTGTAAAGATGGCCGTCAGGAACAAGGCCATCCAAAAACTGACAATGAAAGATGAATCACTGACTCCCAGGATCGTATACCGAATTCCATTGATCATATAATAAATGGGATTGATAAAACTCAAACTTTGTGCCCATTCCGGGAGCATGTTGATTGAATAAAAGATACCTCCCAAAAAACTCAGCGGTGTGAGAAAAAAATTCTGCATCATCGCCAATTGATCCCAGTTTTCTGCTATCTGTCCTAAAATAAGTCCCATGCTGGCAAAAGCCCATGATACGAGAAAAATAAAAACAATAGTTCCCAGGGGATTAACTACTGGAAGATCAGTAAGAAGTACACCTAAGATTAAAACTAGAATACCATTCACAACACCTCGAACCGTGCCACCAATAATGTATGCTAATGAGATTTCTAATCCAGACAGCGGTGCGGTTAATAGATCTGGTAATTGTTGGAGTAATTTCATTTGCAGCATAGATGATGATGTGTTGGCAGTAGCATTGGTGAGCGTATTCATCATGATGAGACCTGGTAAAATAAATAAGGTATATGGGACGCCTTGAATCTCGGAAATTCGTTGTTCAAGAGTGAACCCAAATATGACAATGTATAATCCAGATGAAATGAGCCCCGGCAAAACGGTTTGGCGATACACAGAAAAGAATCGTCCCACTTCGCGTTTGATCAAAGTGCCAAAGCCAACCCAATTCATTCGTTGATTCCTTTTCCCGTCAGACTCAAAAATACATCTTCCAAAGATGAGACTTTAGACTCAATATTTTGGATATGAACATCAGCTTTTGATAATTGCTGAATAATCTTTGGCATAGCGGAATCAGGGTCTTTCACTGAAAAGTGAAGTCGGTTTTCGTCTCGGGTGAATGTGAATTCATTTAAATAGGACTCCATGCCATTTACTACATCTCCCAATTTGACTGTGATACCTGCTTTCCCTAATTCCCGTGTTAAATCTTTAGGCGATCCTTCTTTCAGGATTTTCCCTTCATGAATAATGGCTACATTTTCGCAGAGCAACTCTGCTTCTTCTATATAATGAGTGGTCAGAAGTATTGTTTTACCCTGAGAGTGAAGGTCTCGGAGGTACTGCCATAGTTCCCGTCGTAGTTCCACATCCACGCCAGCGGTTGGCTCATCCAAAATGATTATGTCCGGATCATGAACCAGCGCCTTTGCTATCTGGAACCGACGCTTCATTCCTCCGGAAAGTTGTCGCAATCGGGATTCTCGTTTTTTGGCTAGTCCTAATCGTTCAAATAGATCATCAATTTTTGGCTTTGCCTGCTCTTGGGTGAGCCCATAATAACCTGCTTGGAAGTATAGTAGCTTTTCGATGGGGAAAAACCAATCGACCGAAAACTCCTGAGCAGCAATCCCAATCTTAGATCGCGTAAACCTGAAATCTTTCACGGTATCTTTTCCGAAGACCTCCGTACTGCCTTCATCTCGAAATACAAGACCCGTAACAATATTGATTGTCGTGGTTTTTCCAGCACCATTGGGACCAAGCAATCCAAAAAATGCCCCTTGTTCAATGGTCATATCTACACCGCGGAGGGCGTGCACATTCCCAAAGGATTTTGTTAATCCTGTTATTTGGATGGCGGGTGCGGACACTGGGATTATTCGAATCCGATATGTTGGTCGAAGGGGCTGGGGAAATCAAATCCTTCTGCGCCTGGAAAATGGGCGATGGATACGATGAATGCCCAGGGAATTAAGATAGATGCTTCCACTTTTTTAGTTTTAGCCTTGCCTTTTCCTGTGACATTTGGAACAGAAAACTTAGGATGACTGATCCACATGCCATGTTCGTCGTATCCATTTACATACACGAATATTTTATCCTGGTCGATACCAATTTTCTTTAAGGGCTCATGGCCTTCAAGAACGATCAAAATTAAATCGCCCACAACTTCTTTTATTTGCATCATAGTTATATCCAATCGTTAATAGGGGACAAATTTATAGATAGCACCCAAATAATCCACCACATAGAGTTCACCAGAATTATCTTCGCCAAAGGATGAAATGAATAGAGGCACATCTTTACTTGTTTTTTTCAATTTTTTCCTAAGATTTTGAAAATTAATTCCTTTATTGTCTTTTAATTGAAAAGACCATATCCGTCCTGTACAGTAATCTCCAAATAAATAAGTTCCATCAAGTTCAGGAATATTGGCGCCACGGTAAACATATCCTCCCGTCACGGAACAGCCTGTAGCTTCTGCTTCATCCATCCCCATAAGAATCTTCATATAAGCCGCATTATTAGGATATTCATGAACCGGTTTTACGAGACCTGTAGTATCGCATAATTCTTCCGGATTGTAACAATGATTCGCTTCCATGATCCGCCAACCATAATTGGCTCCTTTTGAATCTTCCCATGAATTCCAATTCACTTCTTCCCAGAGATTTTGCCCAACGTCGCCGATAATAAGATCATTAGTTTTTCGATCGAAAGAAAACCGCCATGGATTGCGGAGACCATAACACCAAATTTCTGCTTTTTTATTTTTTTGGCTAACAAAAGGATTATCAGGTGGAATACTATATGGATCACCTTTATCAACGTCAATTCGAAGAATGGTTCCAAGAAGCGTATTCTGATTTTGAGCATTGTTATATGGATCGCCCCATTTTCCACCATCGCCAAATCCAATATATAACATGCCGTCATTAGCGTTAAATACAAGATGTCCGCCATTATGATTGCCAAATGGTTGCGCCAACTCTAATAATACTTTTTCAGATTCTTCATCTGCGATTTCAGGGTCATCTGTGACAGAAAACCGAGATACAATAGATGTATCATTCTTATTAACATAATTAACATAAAAGAATCCATTAGTAAAATAATTAGGATGGAAAGCAAGTCCGAGTAGTCCTTCTTCACTTCCCGGAGTTAAAGAGCCATGAACCCGATCTGAAATATCAAGGAATGGTTTACTAAGGGTTTCTCCATTTTTGATAATATGGATCATGCCTTTCTGGTTTAGAATAAATAATCTAGAATCATCTCCCACTGGTTGGGTAAGGTAGAGAGCTTTTGCTGGAACAGTAGCAACTTTTATAACAGCAAAGTTTTGGCTGAAGGATACGGAGATCAGAATTATAAAATACAGAATCCTCGGATATAGGCTACGAATTAAAAATGAAACAATCTTCATGGTTTTTTGCATTCTTTGTATTTTAAGCATTTTTAACTTTATCAAAAAACTCTTCTTCAGTTAAGATACTTATTCCTAAGTCACCCGCTTTTTTTAATTTGGATCCAGCACCGGATCCAGCAATAACAAAATCTGTTTTTTCACTCACAGAACCGGATGCTTTTCCACCCAGATTTTCTATTATGCCTTTAGCGTCTTTACGAGTCAACTGTTGGAGAGACCCTGTAAAGACAAAAGTTTGTCCAGCAAAAGGCTGGTGCAAGTTTACTTCAACATCTGCAAATCTTACACCATAGTCCAAACAATTTTGAACCATTTTTTTATTTGAATCATCAGACCAGAATTGGATTACAGTTTCAGCAACAATAGGACCGATCTCATCAATGTCTTCTAAATCTTCAACGGTCGTATTCTGGAACTCTGTTAAATTCCCAGAATATTGTTTCTCCAGTACTTTTGCGATGTGTTCTCCCACATTCCGTATTCCCAATGCATAGATAAACCGAGCGAAAGTTGTATCCTTAGAATTTGAAATAGCTTCAACCAAATTTTCAGCAGATTTTTCTCCTAAACGATCCAGTTTTTCTAATCTGTCCTGTTTTAAATTGAAAAGGTCATCAATGGATTGGATGAGGTTTTCGTTCACCAATTGGTCCACAATTTTTTCTCCAAGCCCATCAATATCCAAAGCCAGTTTAGATGCAAAATGCTGGATCCGGCCTTTAATTTGTTTAGGACATGAAATATTGCCACACCGCAATATCACCTCACCTTCAGGTCGGTGAGTTTCGTGTTGACAAATAGGACATGCACTTGGGATTTGGAATGGTTTTGTCCAGTTTGGTCGTTTTTCTTTAATCACCTTCATAACCTTTGGAATGACATCGCCAGCCCGCTCTATTAATACTGTGTCGCCAATCCGAATATCTTTCCGAACAATCTCATCTTGATTATGCAGTGTTGCATTAGTCACAGTGACACCGGCTATATAAACAGGTTCCAATTTAGCCACGGGCGTTAAAGCGCCAGTTCGACCAACCTGAATATCAATATCATGAATGACAGTTGTGGCCTGTTGTGCTTTGAATTTTCCGGCTATTGCCCATCGAGGAGATCGGCTTCGTGTCCCGAGGTCGTCCCGTTTATTATAATTATTCACTTTAAAGACCGTGCCATCAATTTCGTATGGAAGGTCATTCCGCCGGTACTCCAATTCTTGGTGAAATTGTGTTAACCCTTTCGAACCGGTAACAATTTTAATAAAAGGGTTCACCGGTAATCCCCATTTTTTTAGAGAATCTAAAAAAGAGGCATGATCAATAAACTCTACACCATTGATCATGCCTGCTTCATAACAATAAATTGACAATGGACGTTCTGCCGTAATGGTTGGATCTAATTGACGTAGACTCCCTGCAGCTGCATTTCTTGGATTTGCAAAAGCCGATTTCTCCTTTAATTCTTGTTTTTCATTTAAATCCTTGAAATCATTTTTCCGTATAAATACTTCCCCGCGTATTTCTAAAAGCGGTGGCGCAGGAAGATCATTCGTTCGAAGGGATAATGGAATTCCTCGAATGGTTTTCAAATTATGGGTTATATCTTCCCCCATAAATCCATCACCGCGAGTTGAACCATGAATAAATGTCCCATTTTCATAAACCAGTTCTACACCAAGTCCATCTAATTTTGGTTCTGCCATATAGATGACGGATTCTTGATCCAACCCTTTCTGTATTCGTCCATCAAATGCAACCAATTCTGCTTCATTCATGGCATTTGCCAGGGATAACATAGGAATACGATGTTTAATGGTTCCAAACTCAGAAACAGGGTGTGATCCAACCCGTTGAGTAGGAGAATCTGAGGTAACTAAATTTGGATTTTCTCTTTCAAGGGATTGTAATTCACGGAGGAGGGAATCATATTCACCATCGGCAATGGTTGGGTCATCCATAACATAATATCGGTAATTATGATCTTGTAGGATTTCACGGAGTTCAGCAATACGTTTTTCCGAGTTCATTGGTTCAAGCGAGACCGTTGTTTGAAATATTGGACAGGATCAATCAATAATTTATTCACCGGTGTCAGCTCTCCTTTATCATTAACTGGTGTGCCGTGAATATTGGTCTTTGATTTGATCACAAAATAATATTGAAGGCGTGTCCCAGGATATAGATCTGGATCATATTTGAAATTATAATGACCGTGACGGCCTTCAAGGGGGAATTCCTGATAGTATTGCATGGAATCAGTTTTAAAAAAGATGGTTGCTGATTCTACAGAGTCTTTAGGGATATTTGTGATGAAATCAAGCGTATGAGTGCGCCCCATAAATAATGGTTTTGGCGGTGCGTGATAAATTCGCTGGTTTGTAAACAGGGATGGATCATCATCCCTAACTTGTTTTTCGATTTGGGCTATTAATAAAAAAGGTATTAAATATAGAATCTTTAACATAATTCACCTATTTTTTTGAGGATATCAAAAGATTGGTCCAATTATTGCGCACCGATCGTTAAACAATTTTTACGCCATTGATCTTCATTTATAATACTATCAATAAAGAATTCCTTTGAACAAGATAAATCAGTTTTAGCCACAGTAGGTATAGAATTATCACCAAAATGCATCACAAGGACAGATTGAGTAAACTTGGTTTTGGAAATATTAGAGATCTGGCTCATAGCCTTAAAACTGAATATCAGTGCATCATTTACATATTCAATATCAGGTTCAATCTCGATTTGAAGAACAGTTTCTCCTCTGCTAATATAAAACCGGTGACCGATCAACACAGGTGCTAATTTAGAAGAAAGAAAATATTCATTCATCATAATGGCAATCTGCTCATCCCCAAATTTTGGAGAATCACCAAAAATAATTTGTAAGAATATCAATGAATAAATTAGTTTTTTCATAGAGATCAGTAACGTCTTTTTATCAAAATAGCCATTAAAATCAGGAATAGAATTCCGATTGAAATTAAGGTTTTTTGATGCCGATCTGTAGTATAGATAACGGATCTTCCACTCAATGTATAAGAATCTGAGAGGAGAGAGTCCAACCCGAAATTCCAGATAAGGGTATCATGTATAACTTTATTTGCATTCGTAAATATTGGTTGTCCCGGCATAATTACTTTGAGTTCAAATGAATCATCATTTAGATCTAATGTCGATTTAAGGATATTTTCATGTTTTTCCATAGCAAAGGCCAGGTTACTTGGTAAATCAGGATCAATCTTAAAAGGTTTAAAAAGGTCTGTCAAAAACAGTTCCCGATTTTTTTGAATATTTTTCAGGTCATCCATGGATGTCAATTTTGCAAATGAGTTTTGCAAATGATTTACCAGTCTTTGATTCCAAATATTTTGTTTTTGGGATAAGGAGTCACTATAAATATCGTTCAAACCTTTTTTCATCAAAACCGTAAGTGCTTCTGGGAGCCAATAAAGTGAATCGGATTTTTCAGATAAAATGGCTTCATACAATTTTGGATAGTTTCCCTTTATCCGTCTCCCTGAGAAAGTGAGAGAAAATGTATATTCAATACTGAACCATTTTTCAGATACAGAACGGTTAAATGCGTATCCCAATGGAAGTGCATCTCCCTGAAAAAATAAGATTGATGTATCCAATAGTATTCCTTCCGTGGTCATGACCCAATTGTTATCATCATCGTGTTTAATGACCTTGACCGATGATGACCATCCGTCCAAATAACTTGGATGTAGATAATCATTGTCTAATACATCAGTAGAATCTCCACGGCTTTCAAACTTGAAATACGATTGACCATCTGGATGAATTTGGATAAAGATTCGATTTTCTACACAAGAAAAAAAGATAAGGATTATGGGTAAAAAATGATATTTAAATCTCGGTACCATACCAGGGAAATTACTGAATGAATTTGTCTTTGGGGAGTTGCACTACAACAGTCAAATATGTTATTTTCAGTCACATCAAGACGTGGTTCTATGATCAATTATCTACTTACATACATAATTTTTATTGGTAGTCTTCTTGCTGCTGATTCTCCTAGATCTTCTGTGTTACGGACAGAGTACGGTTTTATAGACTATGCGAATCGCGTTATCGTTTCCCGTGGAATGGCTAATATTTCACAGAAAAATTCATCCACAGATGCATTGATGGTGATTGAAAAAAATATAAAATTTTCCAAAGGTGAAGCCAGATCTCGCGCCAGGGAAAACCTCTTGGACCTAATCAAATTAGTCCATTTTGACAGTCGGACAGTTGGTGAAATCATGGTGGGTGACAAGTTGATTGAAAGCCGGATTGAAACTCTGGTGGGTAGTGCATACCAACAAGGAGAAATTGAATATCTTGAGCGAAATGAAGTGGCAATTGCCTTGGCAATAAATATGTCTGGCCTGGCAGAAATCCTCATTGATGCTAGCGGATACATGAGTGAAGG
Organism: uncultured bacterium; assembly: GCA_963980675.1. Taxonomy (GTDB): domain Bacteria; phylum Fidelibacterota; class Marinisomatia; order Marinisomatales; family UBA1611. Next base: position 11,843 of record CAXCBH010000021.1, read on the forward strand.
GGTTGCACAGTCAGCCTATTTAATGACACGAGCAGCAACACCCAAAAGTGAAAGAACTTCCGGAATTGTCATTGATGCCAGGAATATTTATCATATTCCAGCTATGGTACCAAAAGTATTTAACGAAGATGAAAAGCTTGTTTATGGACCAAGGTATTATACACGATCACGATCAGTCAATCGCGGTCCAATGGGCTATGCCCATTCAATGGAAGATGGAAATGTTCGTCGCAGAGTTGGAAATAATCCTCTTTTGGTTGAAGCTGTCACCAGTAATGATGACATAAATTTGACAATCTCTAATCTGGATGCAGAGCGCATTCGTAATGCAGAAAAAAAGTTTGGACTTCTCACTAATTGCAAAGTTCTTGTTTTACTTAAATAAATTTATAATCATGCCTGATCAGGGCTTGGATTTAAAAATCCTTATGAAATTTTTATATGAAAATTTCTAAAACGGTCGTTCTTTTATTACAGGACGGCCGTTTTTTTTATGGGGAAAATTTTGGGTCTGATGGAGAAACAATAGGCGAGGTCTGTTTTAATACTGGGATGACTGGTTATCAGGAAATACTTACTGATCCATCGTATTGTCAACAGATTGTTACTATGACGGCCCCCCATATTGGAAACTATGGTGTGAATCCTGATGATTATGAATCAGATTGCATTCAAGTTGCCGGTTTTGTCATTAAGGAAGAAACAGACATTCCGTCTAACTGGCGTTCAACACAATCTCTTGGTGATTATTTAAAAGATCATAACATTGTTGGAATCAAAAAAGTTGATACTCGCGCACTAACACGCCATATCCGAGATAATGGCGCTATGAATGGAATTATTTCTACAATTGATTCCAATCTCGAAAGTCTTAAGAAAAAATTATCTCAAGTGCCAAATATGACAGGATTAGATTTGGCTCAAAAAGTAACATGTAAAGATTCCTATTTATGGTCAACAAGAAAAAAAGGTCAATACAAAGTTGCTGCAATCGATTTTGGAATAAAGCATAATATTCTTCGATTACTAGAAAGCCATGGATGTAATGTCACTGTTTTTCCCGCCCATGTGGCGTCTAAAGCAATATTGGACTTCAATCCGGATGGTGTGTTTTTAAGTAATGGACCTGGGGATCCGGAAGCAGTGACATATGGAATTGAAACAGTAAAGACATTATTGGGAGAAAAACCAATTTTTGGTATTTGTCTTGGGCATCAAATATTGGCCCTTGCCTTAGGAGGAAAAACTTTCAAGCTAAAATTTGGGCATCGAGGATGCAACCATCCTGTCAAAAACTTAGAGTCTGGTAAAGTAGAAATAACCAGCCAAAACCATGGTTTTGCAGTGGATTTAGATTCGCTCCCGCCTAATATTGAACAAACTCATGTAAATTTAAATGATAATACATCAGAAGGCATTCGCTGTAAAGAATTGTCTGCGTTTTCGGTGCAATACCATCCAGAATCCAGTCCAGGCCCCCATGAGAGTCGCTATTTATTTG
>CAXCBH010000022.1:0-13158 GCA_963980675.1 uncultured bacterium
TAAAAATAGTCGGATATCTTCAGAATATTACACATTATTCTGGATTGGTTGTTTAATTGGCGCTACATGGGAATTTACTTTTTTATTTTTAGGAGATGAATTTTTACACTCAGTCAAAGTGTGGCCCTATGGGCTTAATGGTTGGCCACGGAAATTGAGCCATTCCATTTGGGACGGAGGAATATTTATGATAGGAATATTTTTTTGTGAAAAATATCTAAAAGGTCCTTTGTTCAAATCATTCAATAAAAATGAATTATTTATCATGTTATCATGGGGGATATTCCAGGAACTGTTAGTAGAATATCTATTTAATGGACGGGTCTGGATATATGAACCTCTCCCCTGGAATCCAATTATTATTTCACCATTACCTGGCTCAGCTTTCTTATCACCCGGTTATACTTTGGTACCACAAGCTATATGGGTTGTTGCTCCGATTATTTTCTATTCCATATGTTTAAAAATCATGGAAGAAAAAAATACAATGTCATAAAGTAACCCATTCATCGGGTTATGAGACTCACGTAGCTTCTTCTATTTTCAATTAGCTGAAAGACGAATGGGCGTCGAATTATCCCCAAAAAAACCCTCCGAATGTGGGGCTTGATTTATTCAATGAAAAATCATTCTGGAGAAATCTTTTCAATTGCAGTAATTGTGAACTTCGTCTCTTCACCTCTGATTTCAAGCGTAAAATCTTCATCAATCTTTTTCCCAACTATAGCTTGGCCAAAAGGTGAATGGATGGTTATAACCAAGGGATAAAGATCCAACTCAAATTCGATGGGACCTAACAGGTAATAGTCTTCGGTCTCATCTTTGCCGTCTTCACGAATTGTTACCTTATTACCAAATCCTACCTTGTCGGTTTCAATTTCGCTATACTCGATGATCTGAAATGGTGAATGAGTCTGTAGCGATTGTGTCTTACGTATTATAAAACTCTGCTCCTCTCTGGCAGCGTGGTATTCCCCATTTTCCTTAAGATCACCATGACTAGCTGCATCTCTAATCTTTAATGAAGTCTCTTTCTTTAATTTATCAAGAGATTCCATTTTCTTTTCCAGTGCGCGGTGCGTATCCCGCAAAATCAAAGTTGCCATATTGATATTCCTATTATTGATCGGATTAAATAAATTGTTTGGTTGAGGTTGCAATTATCTGCAATTCAGGAGAAAAATTAAGTCAAAGAAAAAGCCCAATCAAGCGCTTGTTTCTCGTCGTCTAGCATGTATATCTACAGAATGTTTTAAATCGTCTGGAAACGTAAAAAAAAACATCAACTTCCCTTCAGGAAACCAAGGATTTTGTAGTGTAGCAGGAGAAAGATTCGAACCTCCGGCCTTCGGGTTATGAGCATCACACAGCTTCTTTTATTTCTGGAAACTTTCAAAACTTTTTTCGCGATAACAGATTGAACAAACATCTTGAAATCAATCCTCACTCTCTTCAACTTTCAGGTATGAGAAAAAGAAGAACATTCCTTTTTACATTCATATTCCTTATTTCTCTAGTCTTTGCCCAATTTGGTTCTGTGGAAGTGAATTTCGATGATAGATTGCTCCGGAGTGATGAAAAACAGGAAATTCTGAACCTGAGTAATGATATTATCCGGTTTATTACAACCACAACCTGGGATGAATCCTATAGTGATTTAACTATCCCTCTTCACATCCAAATCGTGTTTGAAGGTATCACTGCTAAAGGGAATGAAAAAATATTCAACTGTCAGGCTCTTTTTTCCAATGGGCGCGATCTCAGATATTTTGATAAAAGTGTGCAGTTTATTTATAATTCAGGCACCAGTCTCTATTATGATCCGGTCTTATTCGAACCCCTTTCCGGATTTATCGCTTTTTTTACAAACCTGATTTTAGCCGGGGAAATTGACACCTACGAATTCAATGGAGGCAACGCTATCTATGAAACTGCTCGGGATATTGCCATCCGCGGCTCAGGCTCTGATTATAAAAAAGGGTGGAGCTCTCGAATAAACCTTGTAGATAACTTGCATCGGAATATCGGATTAAGAAAAGCACGACTGGCGTGGTACATTGCCATGGATCTATTTAAGGATGGGGATATTGAAGGAACTCTAGATGAGATTAACTCCATGCTGGATGGGATCGAACAATCGTTCCGGGATTTGGGTAGGGACAATCACACACAATTTTTTCTAAAAGCTCATTCTGAACGAATCGCCAAGATACTCACCATGTTAGGTCGAAAAGAGTTGTTAAAAGATATGAAAGAATTAGATCCGGATCGACGAGATTTGTATCAGGATGCTTTAGATACCATTTCTAAATAAGTTTTTTTCCCACCTAGATAATGTGCCAGAACCACAGCGGTTTTAGTCATTCCCTCCATAATTTCACTATCTCTCAATTTTCTTATTTGATTGAATCTTGATCGTTTTTTCAAGATTGTAATTGGATGAATTAAAATCCAACCCAAAGACCTCAAAATACCTGTAACATGGTTCCAATCCATTTTTACAAAAGCATAACCCAAGGCAACAAACTCCAGCATAATCCGAATAAATCCCACATAAAACGCTACCGAGATAGAATAATTCCCAAAAAGCATAATTAATGAATTCCGGTGATTTAAATAATATTTCCGATGGGTATGCATGGGTAGCGAAACAGCATTTTTATGGTAAATAACTGATTTAGGCTCTGACCAAACTTGGAAACCCATGGCTTGAAAACGCCAACAAAGATCTATCTCTTCCATGTGTGCAAAAAATGTTTCGTCAAATTTGCCCGCAGCGAAGAAAGTCTTTTTCCTGACTAACATGGCCGTTCCAGACGCCCAGAAACATTTTTGGGCATCATCATATTGTCCGCTGTCTTTCTCCTGCTCAAGAAATACTCTCCCTCTGGCAAAGGGAAAACAGAACAGATCCAAGTGTCCTCCGGAACCACCAGCATAATCAAATATATTACGACTATAATAATTCAGGATCTTAGGTTGAAGTGCAGCAATGGTCTCATCACTTTTCATTCGATCCACTAAAGATTCAAGCCAGTTAGGATTTTGGATCGTATCATTATTCAAAAATAAAAGGAATTCTCCTTTTGCTATATCTGCCCCATAATTACAACCACCGGCATAGCCATAATTTTTATCATTTTCCAAAAGTATAATATCGGGATGATTTTCTTTAATCCATACCTGACTCCCATCACTTGAAGCATTATCAGAGATAATAATTTCAAAAGACGGAAGAGTGGTTTTATTTAGTGATTCAATGCATTCTGATAGAACATCGATGCCATTCCAATGGGGAATTATGATTGAAACAATAGGCTGGGAATCGGTCATAAAGACCCAAATAGATTATTCGCCGGAGCGAATTTCTTCCAGAATATTTTGAGCGTTTTTGTCACTTGGGTTTCGATCCACCCAATCAGAGAGGACCAATTCTGCATCCATTAACTGATCATTTTTACGATAGATATATACCAATGATGACACCACTTCAGGATATGCCTTCTGCCAACGATTCCAGGATGCCTTTGTTATAGATTTTTTACCAAAACCGCGGACCTTGACCATCCCTTCCATTTGGACAAATTGTGATCTCATATCCTCTAGAATACCCAGTGCCGTTTCAGGATCTTCTAATTCTTTATAATAGCTATTTGCATATTCTACACGTTTGCTAGGATTACCAGTTTTACTTTTAATCAGATCTTCCATAATCTTCTTCATCTGCTCTTTCTCACCTAATTCACCATACATCATGGCGATTTGATGATGGAGTTCTTCAGATTGGATGGGAATCGTTTCACTAGGAATATTTTGGTTCATTTTATTTAACGTAGTAATAATACTTGTACGAAGATCAGCCAGTTTTTCTTCATCCTTGTTTTTTCTTTTCCGAATCTCACGCTGGTAATCCATATAATAAGTCACAGCCAGTTGCATGTAAGCACTTCTGTAATTCTGAAGCAGGCGCTTAGTTTGATTATTGAAAAAGACTTTATCGTTCCCAAGGTTTCTAAACATATAGCCCGGCTGATAATCCCGATTCCAATTCAAGTAATCTATGTCTGCAGGATTGTTAAAATCTGCATGGACAAATTCTGTGGACCATACTTTTGTTCCAACATCCGTCATCAAATTATCATAAAGCCTTTCTGCATCTACGGGATCAGTTTTATGACTTTTTAATTTGAATGTAAGCCCTTGCATATCCAGATATTGATCAAGGCCGATTCGGTTATTTTTTGATACCGTTACGGCAAAATAAATGGGAATACGCCAACCGGCATCACTAATGATACGCATAATCATCATATCCTGTACCCGAAGAGCTTGACCGCCATACGTCGGTTTCATTTCCCATTCAATAAATCCATCTTCATTTTCAGGGTCATTATAAACCGGAATTTTCACTTTCTGTTTTTCCCAACGTGTTAAACTCGAAGTAAGTTGATCAATCTGGCGATCGGTTAAATTAATAATTCGCGTTTCTTTGTCAGGTCTCGCATCCCGTTGTTGTTTTATGTACCAGGGTGTATTCAACAAACTCAAATTAACTACAGCCACATCGGTCCGCACTTTTTCAACTTCCTGCAAATACCAAAGAGGAAATGTATCATTATCACCATTGGTAAAAATCACGGCATTGGGTTTGCATGATTGTAAAAGGTTATAACTATAATCCCAGGCAACATAATTCCCTGAACGATCATGAGAATGGTAATTGGCATTTGCCATAACTGTTGGAACGAAGACAATTTGCAATGCCAAGGCAAACACAACCAATCGCTTACTCAATTCTTTATCTTGAATATATTCAACAATCTTTTCGCTGATAGCTGATGTACCAACCCCAACCCAGATCGCAAAGGCAAAGAAACTACCTACGTAGGAATAATCCCGTTCCCGAGGCTGCGGATTATCCTGATTTAAATATAAAATGATCGCATAACCGGTCATTATAAATAGAGACATGACAGTAAAAGCCATTCGTTCATCGCGGTAGGCGTGGTAGAACATTCCTAGTATTCCCAGGATAAATGCCAATGGAAGACCAAATTGGGTCCAATCGACTCCATCTTCCCTAGTATTTGCGCCCATGGCTGTTACATAAGGATCCGTAGAAGGACCGCGCCCCGCAAATTGCCAGAGAAAATACCGGTTATACATTTTACGGATCTGATAATCCCAGAAGAAATCCCACTGTTTTCCTTTCTGGTATTTTTTATACTTGCTTTCCTGCGCATTGGAAAATTTTCTAGTCTCGGGATCAGGATAACCTACAGCTTCATGAATGGGTGGAATCCCTTTAAATCGTCGAGGAAACATCCCCACATCCCCATATTGTTCACGTTCGAGATAAGAAATGAATGCCTCAACCGTTTCCGGATCATTCTCATCGATATTAGGATTTTGGTTCGAGCGAATGAAGATGAGTGCATAAGTGGAATATCCGATCAATACCAAAACCATGGAAGTAAGAGCAATTGAAGCTAGTTTCTTTTGGTTTGCAATAGCCCATATCATTCCGCCAAAAACAGCTAAAATGACTCCCGCGGTTGCGCCAATGCCAATGGATGCAGCAATCTTAGGAAGACCTTTAATGATCACATTATGAATAATGAAAAAGATGATACCAGTGGTACCAACTGTTATTCCAAATGATTGCCATTCAAATTTGTATTTTCTGAAATAAATAATAAGAGCAACAAATGGAAGCGTTAATAGATTTAACAAGTGCAGACCTGTAGCAAGACCAAGCATGTAAGCGATAATTAAAATGTACCTCTCGTGCCCTCTCTCATCCGCTTTTTCACTCCAATGCAAAATAAGCCAAACTACAATAGCGGTGAAAAATGTACTAAAAGCATAGACTTCCGCTTCTACCGCATTAAACCAATGACTATCTGTAAATGCAAAAACCAATGAACCCACGATTGCCCCGCCAAATGCCACTAATGCATCATGAACTGATTCCAATTTTCCGCGCCAATGAAGCACAATCTGTACAATGATTAAATACAGAAACATCACTGCTAAGGCACTGGATAATGGAGATAAAATATTGACACGAAAAGCAATATCATCACTGATTGGAACCATAGAAGCAACCCGCCCAAGTAATAGGAAAAACGGGCTTCCTGGTGGGTGAGGCACACCGAGCGTATGAGATACAGCAATGAACTCTCCGCAATCCCAATACGAGACTGTAGGTGCCATGGTATCAAAATAAACAATAAAAGATATTAGAAATATGACCCCTGCCAGAATTTGGTTTAGGCGATTATAATTAGTATGGATCACAAGTTACTCTTCTTCGGATTTGTTTTCTTCAGAATCATCTTTTTTCTCTTCGATTGGTTCTTCTATTTTTTTCTTTTCTTCAATGAAATTCATTTTGAGTTCACTAACTGTATTGATCAACATTTGTTCCTCATATTCAGATAAGTTCCCTTTTGTCTTTGCCTGTATCATATTCAAAAGATCGATATAAAAAGATGCTTGATCCAAGTTTTGCTCAACCTTATCCGTCATGGGATTTTTCATTTTTCCCATTGCAATCCACGCGCTGGACTGGAACGTACCCACAAGATACATAAAAGATTGTTCGTCTTTACTCGGGTTTTCTTGAGACATAGTCTCCCCTAAAATTTTAATTTAATTCAATATAAAGCCGCGGAATTTAATTCCACCAACTGCGAGACCAAACGATGAAAAATGAAATGTATTTAAACGTATAAAATTCATCCAACAGCTCTATTACATGAAAAAGAAAAACTACAAAACATTATTTTACGATAAACTGATATCCTCTAAGCGATCAGAATAGTCCAGTATAAACATTTCACGAATCATTTTGTTTGATTCATTCTTTAGATTTGGATCTCTCTCTACTATTTCAAATGCTAACTTTCTTGCCATATGGATGATGGGGCCATCTGTGACCATATTAGCAATTTTAAATTTGAAAAATCCTGATTGTTTGATCCCAAAATATTGTCCCGGCCCTCTAAGTTTCAAATCTTCATCTGCAATCACAAAACCATCATGGGTTTCTTCCATAATGGATAGTCGGGTTCGAGATGTGTCTGTCACATTCCGTTTTACTAAGACACAATAACTCTTTTCTGCACCACGGCCCACACGTCCTCGCAATTGATGAAGTTGGGTCAATCCGAATCGATCTGCGTGTTCAACAACCATCACCGTTGCATTGGGTATGTCTAGGCCCACTTCAACTACAGTGGTGGATACAAGAATACTAATTTCATTTTTGGAAAACCTATCCATAATATTATCTTTCTCACCAGCTTTCATCCTACCATGAATCAAGCCAACATTTAGATCCGGAAAGAATTTTTCATCTAACTCTTTGTGGGCCTCCACCGCTGCGGCCAAATCCGATTTCTCGGATTCTTCCACCAAAGGATAGATAACCATACATTGCCGGCCTACTGCCACTTCATCTTTGATGAATTTATAAACTTTTCCCAACCGTGAAGGTTCTACTACTTTGGTTACCACCGGAATCCGATTTGCTGGCAATTCATCGATGATGGATAAATCCATATCACCATGATAGGTGATAGATAAGGTTCGTGGAATTGGAGTAGCCGTCATGGCCAGAAAGTGTGGATTGTTTCCTTTTTCTACAAGTTTTGCTCTTTGGTTCACCCCAAATCGATGTTGCTCATCAATGATCACCAATCCCAGATTTTTGATTTTGACATCTTCTTGAATTAAAGCGTGGGTTCCAATTACTATTGGAATTTTTCCATTTTCCAAGCCGACCAAAATGGGTGATCGATCTACTTTTTTCATATTTCCCACTAGAAGCGCACAGGGGATATTGACTTTCTCTAATTCGGATTTGAATGAGTGAAAATGTTGCCTGGCTAATATTTCTGTCGGTACCATCATGGCAACCTGGGCACTGTTACCTACTGCCAAGGCAGAAATCAAAATGGATACTATTGTTTTTCCAGAACCCACATCACCTTGTAAAAGTCGATTCATTGGAATGGGATTTTTTAGGTCCAAATGAATCTCCTTTATCACTTTTTTCTGGGCATCAGTTAATTCAAAATCAAGAGTTTCTGAGATTAGTTTAAAATAGGGCCCTATATCTAAAAGTGGCAGTGCCCCGGAATGTTGAAGACTTCTTTTTCGAAGTGCCATAAGCAATTGCAGAAAAAAATGTTCATCAAATTTGAGACGATGAATTGCCTGGTTCAGTTCGCCAATGCCATTAGAAAAATGAATCTTATTTAATGCATCTTTCAAAGAGATCAAATCATGTTCATCCAAAATATATTGTTGAAATATTTCAGGTATATTAGAGTTTAAGTCTAAAACTTCTTTGACTATTTTCCGAAAAAACCGTTGATCTATCCCATCAGATTTCAATTCCTGTGTTAGTGAATAAAGGGGAATCACTATCCCCGTACTGATAGGATCATCATCCTTTTCTAGTTTGTCAAATTCCGGATGAGTAATGGTAAATCCGCCGTAATAATCCACTTTGCCATGAATGGCTAATTTATCTCCGATTTTGAAAAGATTTTTGATATAGCGAACACCGTTGAACCAAGTCAGAGTTAAAAGTCCGGTCCCATCACTGACAATCACCTGGAAAATTTTACTACGGCGGGTGGACTTTTCACCAAATGTTTCCACGGTTCCAATGAGAGTAACCACATCGCCCTTTGTGAAATTTCGGATAGGCGAAATAGTTGTGCGATCTAAATGTCTTCTTGGGAAATAATATAAAAGATCATGAATTGTGGAAATACCATGATTATTTAGGACTTTTTCACGGCGGGAGCCAACCCCTTTTAAAGTTGAGATAGGTGTGGCAGGATCCAATTAAATTCCCTTTCTAGTGTGTCATTTTAAGCTTGACACAACACTTTCGTTATTTCCATTCCTTTCGGTAGGTATAGGTCACAGTCTTGGTCTCGCCAGAACCAAGAGAAAATGGGAATTGAATCGTGGAAGCATCTTTCTTTTGATAATTGATAGATTCATGCTTAATGATCCAATCGCCGTTAATGTGTTCTATGAGTTGAATATTGATAGCTTCGGACCGTGCATTAGTTACCTGAATTTCTATGACTGCTTCTTCGCTTTTTCGTTGGCGGTCGTAATTCAAAATACGGCGCTTTCCAATCACATCAAAAGCTCGGCCCGATGTGAGGGTGGTAGATTGTCCCTTAGGAACCTGTCCCATATTATCTGCGCCGATGTATTCCAATCCACCAGATTGGGTAAAGGAATACATTTCAACTTTTCCACCTGGAAGCGAAATGCCCAATCCATTGGTCTCAGTATTTTCCATCTTGACACGAACTTCCAAAGGTTCTTCTTTTTGGCGTCGTTCAAAATTTTCGAAAACATAAGTTTTAGAATAACCAATATCCAAAGGGCCATACATTCGAATGGTGATATTCTCTTTGGCTTCCAGATCATGGGTATCATTCAAGGTATAAATATAATAATCACCCAATTCATCTTTTCCCATCCTTGCCATGTTATTTGGATCTACAGCCATAGCAACACGATTAATTCTTTCCGACCTTGGTGGTTTTGTACCAACTTTATTTAAATTCCCCTCAACAAGCTGAAGTTTGCCACTTTCAAAATCAATATTTGAATTATTTGATATCACAGCCTCTGCAATTAATTCTCCCTTTTCTTCATTCAACATTTTTAAACGATATACCGTCGCCCAAGAAAAATTATTGGATTTATAAACTAATTCACCTTTGACAATTTTATCTGAATCAGAGTTAAGATCCCAAGAAAGAAATGGATTAAATGTAGGAGTGTCTAAATCTTTATTCTCACTTCCCAGATATTCTATTTCATTACGATTAAACGAAATAATTCCACCTGAATTAGAGATAGTCACTGATCCACTACTGATTTCCAGGAGAACACCTCCCACCGCTTTTCCATCTTTGGGTTTAACCTTGATTTCTTCACCCCTGAGTTTCTTGAAATAATCTATTCCAGTAAAAATATTATCGTTGAATCTTTGAGATATGATAGTGGCACCTTCCAAATTTAAAAAAGGCGTATCCCTATGAATACCATTAGGTAAACTGCCCCAAGTCACATAACTGTTACCAGATGGTATTTCCCAACCAACGGGCTGTTTTATCAAGGCGGTTCCATCTTTATAAATGGTAAGAGTGGCATCTTCCGATTGACCTACCAACAAACTGGTTAAAAGGAAAATAAAAGTGTATTTCATTGTAACATCTCCAAATTTGCGGTCACTTTATCAAATTCTTCGGTCAACTTTTCCAAGTTGGATCTTTCTTTTACCACAACCTGTTCAGGAGCACGTTTAACAAAATTATCATTGGATAATTTACCATTGATTCCAGTAATCAACCGGTTAATTTCATTAATCCGTTTTCCCATTCGTTCTTTTTCTTGATCTAAATCTACTAATCCTCCTAGTAAAATGTAGATTTCCATCCCACCCACAACTACGGTGCCGGATTGACCCGGTTTTTCTATAGATGCACCTAATGTCATTTCACCAATTCGTGCCAAAGATTTCAGTAAATCTCCATGGATTTCAAGAAAGGATGCTTGGACATCATCACATCGAACCACTAAATCAGAGTATTTGGAAGGTGGTACATTCATACGGCTGCGAATACTTCGAATCGCTGTTACCACTTCCTGAAGCAATGCCATTTCTTTTTCTACATCATTATTTTGATTTGTTTCTTTCTCTGGCCAAGGTGTTATAATTAAATCAGAATCTTCTGGTTTTTTGAAATTGCTCCATAATTCTTCCGTGATGAATGGAGAATAAGGATGAAGCATGGCTAATACGACACGGATACATTTCAGTGAAATGGTTCTGGCAATATCTGCTTTGGATTCATCGTCTCCATAAAATTGTGTTTTAGCAATTTCCACATACCAGTCACAAAAATCATTCCATGTAAAATCATATAATACTTTTGCAGCTTCATTAAAATAAAAACGATCTAATTGACGGTTATAATCATCAATAGTTTTTGAAAGTCTGCTCAAGATCCATTTCTCTGGAAGGTTTAAGTCTTGCTCATCTAAGTTGACTTCTTCATCCCAATTTTCCGGAATATTCATCTGAACAAACCGACAGGCATTCCACAGTTTATTCATAAAGTTTCGTCCAATCTCTAATCGGTCTTTAGAGAATAAAACATCCAACCCTTGGGGCGCCATAAGCATGATACCGAATCGAACTGCATCGGTACCAAATTCATCAAATAAATCAAACGGATCGGGAGAATTCCCTAACGATTTGCTCAATTTCTGGCCCGTCTCATCTCGAAGTATTGATGTGAAATAAACATCCTTGTATGGAAGCTCGTCCATAAATTCATATCCGGTCATGATCATACGGGCCACCCAGAAAAAGATAATATCTGGTCCTGTGACCAATGCATTTGTTGGATAAAATTTCTTCAAATCATGTCCCTGTTCTGGCCAAGTGTGCACAGCCATGGGCCAGAGCCACGAACTTGCCCAAGTATCGAGAACGTCAGGATCCTGAACCAAATCCTTAGAACCACATGCTGGGCATTCAGTCGGAGTCTCTAAGGAGACAATTGGTTTCTTACAGTCCAATTGGCATTCGTCCATATCATTTCCGCGACAATACCAGACAGGGATTCGATGCCCCCACCAGAGCTGGCGGCTGATGCACCAATCCTTGATATTCTTCATCCAGTGGTTATAAGTCTTTGTCCAATGTTCGGGATGAAACTTTATGTCTCCATTATTTACTGCATCCATGGCAGGTTTTGCCATGTTATCCATTTTCATGAACCATTGCTCTGACATATAAGATTCAATGGGAACATGCCCCCGTTCGGAATAACCCACTTTATTCACATAATCTTCTATTTTGTCTAAAAGCCCTTCTGATTGTAAATCCGCCAGAACTGCTTTCCGCGCATCTTCTCGCGATAACCCAACATATTTATCCGGTACATTAGAATTCAGGGAAGCATCGTCATTCATAATATTAATGAATTCCAAATCGTGCCGTTCGCCCATGACAAAATCATTGGGATCGTGAGCCGGGGTCACCTTCACACATCCGGTCCCAAATTCTGGATCCACATATTCATCAGTTATAATGGGAATCTCTCTCCCTACCAAAGGTAGAGTAACTGTTTTACCAATTAAATGTTGATATCGAACATCTTCAGGATGAATGGCTACAGCTGTGTCGCCTAACATTGTTTCCGGCCGTGTCGTGGCCACAACTAAATATTCATCAGAACCTGTAATGGGATAACGAAAATGCCAAAGGTGTCCATTCTTTTCCTTATGAATTACTTCTTCATCACTGATGGCAGATTTAGATACAGGACACCAATTCACTAAGCGATGGCCTTTATAGATAAGACCTTTTTCATAAAGCTTCACGAATGCCGTAAGAACTGCTTTGGTGTACCCTTCGTCCATGGTAAAACGCTCTCGTTCCCAATCGCAGGAGCACCCCAATTTTTTTAATTGGCGAATAATAATACCACCATATTTTTCTTTCCACTCCCATGCATATTCCAAGAATTCTTCTCTTGATAAGTCTTCCTTATTGATTCCCTTTTCCTGCAACATTGACACTACTTTGGATTCTGTGGCAATGGATGCATGATCTGTGCCAGGTATCCAGCAAGCCTCTTTCCCTTCCATTCTAGCTTTACGAATGAGAATATCTTGGATCGTATTATTCAGTACATGTCCAACCGTGAGCATACCTGTTACATTGGGTGGCGGTATTACAATCGTATAAGGCTCTTTTTCGGAATGGGCATCTGCATGGAAATAACCCTGTGTGCTCCAATGGTCATACCATTTATCTTCTACGGTTGCAGGATTGTAGGCTTTATCTAAAGTGGGCTTGGACATAAATAATCTTTAAAAAACTAATAAAACTTATCAAAATAAAGTCTGCAATTTTACGACATTTCCAGAACTCTTTCATTGGAAACATATGCCCAATTATGAATGAATTCAATTCGGAATACATATGAACATATGTGTAAAATCAAACCATATTTAATTATTATACTAATAAATAATAATGACTGATTCAATATTCGGCCCCTTTACCTTTATAATTCTTTTTATCACGATGATACATTT
>CAXCBH010000023.1:0-13079 GCA_963980675.1 uncultured bacterium
CCATTTTAAATTTTTTATCTCCAGTACCGTAGAGCAACATTTGACGAACATTGGGATCCATCTTAATCCATCGCGTAGTAAAATTGAATTTGTAATGACGAGAGAGACTTTTCAGGATACTGCCATACCAGTTCCCTCGGGGTTGTTCTCCCAGCGATGCAATGGCACCCTGAATAAGACTTTTGGATTTATCAGGCACGATCAAAGTAGGATCCACTTCCATATGAGACTCCAATCCATCACATTTTGGGCAGGCACCATAAGGAGAATTAAATGAGAACATTCGTGGCACCATTTCTTCCATGGAAACCTCACAATCGGGACAGGCAAAATGTTCAGAAAACAAATGTTCTTTATTTGGTAATTCATTGACCAAAATGAGACCACTGCCAATCTTCAGTGCTAATTCAATGGATTCGGTCAAGCGCTCATGTATGTCTTTCTTTATTATGAGTCGATCCACCACAATCTCGATGGTGTGTTTTTTATTTTTATTCAAAATGATCTTATCATCTACAGACATTACGTCACCATCTACCCGAACACGTAGGAAACCTTCTTTCCTGATCTCATCAAAAACGCCTTTATGTTTTCCTTTGCGTCCACGAATAAGGGGGGCCAAAATATGCATTTTAGTCCCGGATTTGAATTTGCTCACTGTATCGACGATTTGCTGGACTGTTTGTTTTTGGATCGGTTTTCTACACTTCCAACAATGGGGTAATCCAATATGGGCATAAAGGAGTCGAAGATAGTCATGGATTTCCGTAACAGTACCAACAGTGGATCTTGGATTTCGAGCTGTGGCTTTCTGTTCGATGGAAATGGCTGGAGATAATCCTTCAATGCCATCCATGTCCGGTTTTTCCATGATACCTAGAAATTGCCGTGCATAAGACGAGAGCGATTCTACATATCTCCTTTGGCCTTCTGCATAAATTGTATCGAATGCGAGAGATGATTTTCCTGATCCGGACAAACCAGTGATTACTACCAGTTTATCCCTGGGAATTTCTACATTGATATCTTTAAGATTATGTTGGCGTGCACCTTTGACTATGATCTTATCAGTGGGATTTGGCATCGCAGTTTACACCCTATAATTCAAGACAATTCTGAACATCCCGGAATTTACAGACTTTTGATTCAGCACCCCAAAGACGATTTACTTTTTTTCCATAACTTTATTAGATGTGCAAAAAAGATACCAAGTTATTCCTGAGATTCATTTCTATTAAGAAATCATTAATATAGTTTTAAAATTTTCTGAAAGGACTAAGTTAGCCTTAAACCACATTTACATTGGTATGCACTTTAATTCTAACATTAGAAAATCAAGAAATTTTGTTTTCATTTACTTGACACGGAATTCCAGAATTGGTACTTTGAACCATGGGTTCTTTAACAAACCAAATCCTTATCTCCATGCCTCACATGGCAGATCCCTATTTTTCCAAAGCTGTGGTTTATGTCTGTGAACATAACAAGGAAGGTGCCATGGGTATGATAATCAATAAGCAGTTTCAGGCACCGGACTTAAAAGAACTATTTGAAAAACTCTATATTGGTGATGATACCATTCATTCTTTGGTAAATGATATTTTTTTTGGCGGTCCTATTCTTTTAGAAAGAGGAATTGTACTTCATGATGCCTCCTATAAATCTGAAGGGACAATCAATATCTCCGACCACATTTCAATGACCAGTCAACAACATGTTTTGAAAGAGCTTCAACATAAACCGGATATTCCATTCAAATTGATGTTGGGGCACTCAGGGTGGTCGCAGGGACAATTGGAAAGAGAAATTGAAAATGGTGATTGGCTCATGCAAACCACCACGAGAGATTTCATTTTCAAGGTTACTCCAGAACAAATGTGGCAACAAGCAATTGGGTCTCTGGGAATGGATCTTGGCCCTTCCTTGGGCATAAGCGGGCAAGCCTAATCTAATATTTAACGCATTAATGCTCGAATCGTAGCATTTGATTCAGCCAATCGATCACTCAATAATTTTACAAACAAGAGAACATTTTCATTTCTTTGGATCATAATTATCATGTCGCCCGATAATCAAATAAATGAACTAACGCGTCTATTTAAAGAAAACGCCCATGATGAAAATGCAGTGCACATGGCCAAATATATGAAAGGTCATTTCCCTTTTTTTGGTATCAAAAGTACCTTAAGACGGGGCATCCAGAGGGAGTGGTGGCGAGGACATTCAATCCATTCTGAAAATGAGCTTCAATCGATTATTGCAACCCTGTGGGCGTTGGATAAAAGAGAATATCAATATGTTGGACTTGACTTGGGGAAGCGGTACAAAGAATATTTTACACCGGCATCTATTCCCTTTATCCGAAAATTGATAACAACAAAATCTTGGTGGGATACGGTGGATGCCATAGCCAGCCACATGGTCGGAGCAATAGTTTTCAATTATCCAGAAATGGTTACAATCATGGATGAATGGATCGACCATGAGAATATATGGATTCGCCGAATCTCTATTTTACATCAATTGAATTTTAAGGACAGAACAGACCCAAAACGGCTTTTTGATTATTGTAAAAAACAGATGAATGAGTCTGACTCCTTTATCCGGAAAGCCATTGGCTGGGCACTGCGTCAATATTCCTATGTGGATGCATCCGCTGTGATCCAGTTTGTAATAACATATGAATCAGAGTTAAGCACCTTGAGTAAATCGGAAGCATTGAAAGCCTTGAAGCGGAAAGGGAAGATTTAGGGTTTTATTATTATATCTTTCACTGTCCCTCATGACACTAAATAACCCACAATAAAGTTCAAATCTTCCCCTAATTTTAATGATGCGAAAAATACTTCCACCGCTAGCAGTTATTTTTGCGGCCCTTCTATGGAGCGCGGATGGATTCTTAAGACAGGAGCTTTATTCCATATCATCTTTTTTGGTAGTGACTCTCGAACATGCATTTGGAGCGCTTCTGTTTTTACCATTTCTTATCAAAACGTGGCCAGAGATAAAAAAACTGGGGCAACGTGGTTGGATCTCTGTCTTATGGGTCTCTATCTGCGGTGGAATTTTAGGAACATACTTTTACACGAAAGCATTGAGCTATGTAGACTATATCGATCTGTCGGTGGTCGTACTTTTACAGAAACTCCAACCGATTTTTGCCATTTCCCTTGCAGCCATAATTTTAAAAGAGAAACTAACCCAGAGATTTATTGGCTTGGCTCTGTTGGCCATGTTAGGTGCTTATCTTGTCACCTTTGGAACCACATCTATTGCGGACTGGGATGATAAAACACTTATTGCAGCGCTCCTGGCAACATTGGCCGCATTCAGTTGGGGGAGTTCCACCGTTCTTGGAAAACATGCGTTGAATCGATTACCCTTTACTGCTGTTACTGGACTGCGATTATCTTTAACGGCTGTATGTGCTCTCATTATTTTTACCGTTACGTCGGATGGTCTTGGAACACTAGAACTCACAACTCATCAATGGCGGAATTTGGTTATTATTGTCATGTCTACCGGTGCTATGGCACTTTTCATTTATTATTTTGGGCTCAAGCATATGAAGGCATCCCATGCCACAGTTTATGAATTGACATGGCCCCTGTCTGCTGTTTTTCTTGATTGGATTATTCGAGGTCATATTTTAGGATTCGCACAAATTATCGGTGCAATTCTTCTTCTGGGATCTATGATTCTTCTCACTCGGGAAGAGACCTATGGCTGAGTTAACTCTCAAAGATCATAATCATAATTTAAAATATAATCTTGTTCATGAATTCTGTTGGGGGTTCGGTATCGCATTCCACACGCTTTATGCGGTTGTGCCATTGTTTTTAAGGGAATTGGGTGCACCAGAAAGTATTGCTGTTTCCACTGCTGGGTTATTTTCGATTCTTATTGCGTTACCAACTTTAATTATTGCGACTCTTGGGAGAAATATCCGCAATATCAAAAAAGCCGTTATCCTGGTACACATAATCATTCTAATGGTGGCATTTTCCATGGGATTCACATTTACTATTCTGGATCCTGAACAAATTCAAACTGCTTGGAAAATATATTTTTCTTATTTCATATTGTATTCTTTATCGATAGGGATAATTATACCTATTTGGGCTGAATTTTTAAATCAGTCCACTTTGAAATCCGAACGAGGAAAATTTTTTGGTTTAGGATTTGCCCTTAACAGTGTGGGTAGTTTTGTAGGTGGATTTATCTTAAGATTCCTATTATCCAGCAACATACCATTCCCCAGAAATTTTGGAATTGGTTTTTTTATACTCTTTATAAGCCTAACAATTGGCACGTTTCTATTTTTGTTTTTCCGGGTCAAGCCACCAAAGAAAGAACACCGCCACAAAACAGTTAAAGATTTTTTAACTGAAACAAAATCCATTGTGGTTGGCCATAAAAATTTCCAAAAATATATTTTATCCCGCATCCTCTTCGCTGCACATTTACCGGGATTGGGACTTTATGCAATTTATTGTCAGGATAAATTCAATTTTGATGTGAGTCAAGCCGGAATCTTTACAATCCTGAATGTGATAGCATCTGGCTTTACCAGTTATGTTGTAGGAATATTAGGAGATAAAATGGGTCATAAATCTGGAATGATGGTTGCCTATTTGGCCCACTTCACAGCAATATTCCTTGCTATTTTTTCACAGAATATGTTATGGGTTTATGCGGTTTTCATGGCTATCGGTGCAGGTCAAGGTGCTTTTATGCCCTCGGCCATGAATCTTGTCTATGATTTTGCTAAAGAGCGGGATACCAAAACATACATGGCTTTAGTGGATACTATGCTTGCACCGTTTGTTTTAATTTTTATTGTGGGCATTGGCTATATGGTTCGGTTCGGTAATTATACCCTGTCGCTTTATATTATTGGCGCGAGTCTTTTTTTAGGCATGGCAATACTCCATTTTGTCGTTCGTGATCCAAAACAGTCATCAGAACATGCATTTAATGTTGATGGATTTTCTTCTTGATTTTCAACCACCTAATACTAAAAATTCATGTTCTATTATGATTGATTATATATCCCGACGCTGCCGATTGCTCTTACCCGCCTTTCTGGTACTGATGATCAGTGCATGTCAGGAAGACCCTTCGCGCCATTTAAATCTTGGAAATTGGTATCTTCAAAAAGGACTTTTAGATGAAGCCATCATGGAATATCGTGAAGTTTCCCGTCTTTATTCAGGTGATCCGAGCCAACTTGCTCGAGATGAATACCAAATTTTAGGCAAAGCCCACTTTAAGCTTGCTATCGCTTATACAAAAAAAGGGTGGTGGGCCTATGCTTTGAATGAGGCAAAACGGAGTTTTGATATCACGCCCAATAAGGATTGTCATGATCTTGTTGGACTTATTGAAACAAAGATTGCTCAGGGTATTGACTCCTAATTCAGGAGTTCTTAGATAGCTCTCTTTCTACAAAGATCCACCCCATAAACACCACAAACCCAACGGCCCATCCACCAATGACCTGGTGAGGCACGTGGACACCTAGATAAATTCTTGAAAATCCCACCATGAAAATCATCACTGAAGCTGGTATAATTCTATTATAATGGTGTCCTAGCCAGCCCCACACTACCATAGCCATTTGTGCATGGCCACTTGGAAACCCAAATCCTGAAACTGAAATAAGGTGTAATTCTTCCGGCGGGCGGGCTAAGGCAAATCCCTCTTTTAGACATTTCATTATGATTGCTGATAAAATTATAATGCCAAGAAATGATAGCCAATTTTTTCGATTTAAATAAAAAAATGATATAATAAGATAAATTGGATAAGCAGTACCATTGCCCAATAGTGTTATGCCTTTCATGAGGAAAAGGATAATTGGAAAATCGAATTGTTGTAGG
This sequence comes from uncultured bacterium, assembly GCA_963980675.1. Classification (GTDB taxonomy): domain Bacteria; phylum Fidelibacterota; class Marinisomatia; order Marinisomatales; family UBA1611. Next base: position 5,883 of record CAXCBH010000023.1, read on the forward strand.
AATTGAATTAATTCCATAGTGAAAAAATTACATAACCTTTCAAAAGATATCCTTTGTTAGGTTTGATAACCATTAGAAAGAACCGGAACGGGACTCCCCGCCATCACAATAAATGATGGAACAATTGATGAAATCTGCTTCTGGTTGTAAAAGCATTGAAATGGTTCCCGCCACATCTTCCGGTGTGGTTGTGCGTCGCATGGGATTTCGTTTCTTAGTGTTTTCGATCCACCTTTCCCATCCTTCTGTAATTTTTGTTAAGGCACGGGTTGGTGTAACGCCAGCTTGGACTGCGTTAGCTGTAATTCCAAATTGCCCTAACTCCCATCCAATCTGTCGGATAATTGCTTCCATAGCGACTTTTGCCACACTAACAGGACCGTATCCTTCCATGGCTACATAGTTTCCCTCGCTAGTAAGCCCCATGACACGTGAGCCGTTTGCCAGAAGACCTTCCGCATATAACTTTTGTGTCCAATACAACAGAGCATTACCCATAACATGAACCGTCATATCCATTTGTCGTTGGGTGACAGGCTTTTCACCAAATAAATTGGTGGTGGTACCGAATGCAATAGAATGAAGCAGAAGTTTAACTGGTTCTCCACTTGTAATTTCCTGAATTTGTGGAATATACTTATCCATAGTGTCTTCTGCCGCTGCATTTGTATTAAAATAGTGACACCGACCACCAGTGACTTGATTCACTTCAGTGATTGTTTCTTCAGCTAATTTTTTTGCTTCTCCACGATCAAAATGAAACGCAATAATTCCATAACCATCATTTGCAAGCCGTTTTGCTGTGGCTGCCCCATGGCCAGTGGAACCTCCTAATATTAATACCCATTCAGACATTTTGTTCTCCAAATTTTAATATCCAATTTACCGGAATATTTTGAGAGTTAAACATGAAATGTCGGTTCATAAATTCAAAAATTTGTCGTACTCTCAACTCCTTAAAATTATAGGATAATAAAACATATCATGATAGTAAAGAGTAGTTATACAAAAGAAGAATTAATTCAAAGCGGTGAAGGCATTCTGGGCGGAATGGAAAATGGAAAGTTACCCCTAGCTCCCATGCTTATGATGGACCGTATCACAGAAATCAATAATAACGGTGGCCAATATGCAAAAGGACAGATTATAGCAGAACTGGACATCACTGACGAACTTTGGTTTTTTCATTGTCATTTTAAAGGTGATCCAGTTATGCCTGGATGTTTAGGGCTTGATGGCATGTGGCAATTGGTTGGATTCTTTTTATCCTGGATTGGCGGTCAGGGTCGTGGACGTGCTTTAGGCGTTGGTGATATGAAATTTAAAGGACAAGTCCGCCCCTACCATGATACTATCACATATAAAATTGATATTAAAAAAATTCTGAATCGGCGTGGGAAATATCTGATTTGGGCCGATGGCACATTGAGTACAAGTGAAGATCGAACTATTTATTTTGCAAAAAATCTACAAGTTGGGTTGTTTGATAATCTCACTTACGATTTTGGTGGCGATCCTGCTTTGGATTCATTTTAAATTATTCGATTTTCTATTTAAATAATGGCCCTCCAATGTGGAATTGTAGGACTACCCAATGTGGGAAAGTCTACCCTATTTAACGCCCTGACAGAATCAGGCGTTCCGGCTGAAAATTATCCTTTTTGCACTATTGAACCCCATGTCGGAATTGTAGAGCTACCTGACCCCAGATTGAATGAGCTTGGGAAAATCTATCAACCAAAAAAAATAATCCATGCAACCGTTGAATTCACAGATATCGCCGGAATCGTACGAGGTGCCAGTAAAGGTGAAGGCTTAGGGAATAAATTTCTCGGACAAATCCGACAGACTGCCGCAATCATTCGCGTGGTACGTTGCTTTGAAAATGATAATATCACTCATGTTGATGGCAACGTGAACCCAATCCGAGATGCTGAAACAATTGAAACAGAATTACTACTGGCTGATCTGGAAACATTAGATAAACGCAAACATAAAACAGAAAAAATGGCTCGCTCCGGAGACAAAATTGCCAAAAAAGAATTGAGGCTTATAAATCGACTACTCAAACATTGTAATGAAGGGCACCGTGCTCGAACATTGCCAGTGGATGACACCGATGAAAAAAAGATTCTACGTTCTCTTCATCTTCTCAGTAACAAACCAATCTTGTATATTGCCAATGTGGATGAAGCAGAGATTATGCAAAAAGAGCGGAACAAGCATGTTCAGGCTCTTTTTGATTTTGCTGAAAAAGAGGGGAATTCTGCTGTCAGAATCTGTGCATCCATCGAACAAGAGATCGCAATTTTACCTGATGATGAAAAAGGCTTATTTCTCACAGAGTATAATCTTCCAGAACCGGGACTCCATAAAGTAATTCATGCTGGGTTTAGGCTATTGGGACTTCAAACTTATTTTACGTGCGGTGAGCAAGAAGTCCGAGCCTGGACCATTCCTGTGGGTGCGTCAGCTCCAAAAGCAGCAGGTGAAATACATACGGATTTTGAACGTGGTTTCATTAAAGCAGAAATATTCCAATATGATGAAATTTTAAAGCACGGTTCAGAAAAAACACTTTCAGATTTGGGATTGATCCGTCAGGAAGGCAAGCAATATATTGTGAAAGATGGAGATTGTATTTTCTTTAAATTTAATGTCTAATGGCAAATTAATACAAAAAAAGGGCAGTTTTCACTGCCCTTTTTAATTTTTAAAATAGAGACGTTTTATTCGTCTTCATCCTCTTCGTCATCGTCCTCTTCTTCCCAATCATCATCTTCTTCGTCATCATCATAGTAATAATCAGGTGGATAAGCAAAATATGGATTGTTTGCCATGTTGTATGGATCATAAGGGTTCGGTTCTTCTTCCTTTTTTTCTTCTACTACAACTTCAGGGGTCGCTTCCTGTTTTACCACAATCACCCGTGGTTCATCTGATGCTTCAGTGGGCTCTTGTGATTGTTTAATTGCATCCATGACCAAGTCTCGATCAGAATCTGATAACCCACTACTGCCTGCTTGAGCCACTGTAGATGATGCCTGATTTCGGAAATTGAGCCCAGTTAACACTGCAAAAAATAGGATTACCAATGCAAAAATAGAACCTTCGGGTTGAAATTCAAATCCGCCAAACATATTTTGCGTAATACCAAACCCAAAGAATATCCCAATAGAAAGTAAGATACCAAACAGCAGGATCATGTTACCCATTTGTTGCGGCATGTTCGATTCCATCACTAGCATGTACAGAAACCAAACCATGATCCCAGCAACTGCAATAATGATGCTCACTAGAAATTCTCCCAAGAGGAGCGATGTAAAAAAGCCGACGACGCCGGCTGCCGGAATTATAAATCCTATCCCGGATTTCATGTCGTTAGCCATGATGAAACTCCATTAATACCTCGATTTACACTAAAAATTGCCGTTTGTTCTTCACAAATGCAAGATTTTTCCCAATTGAATAAGTTGCGGTTTTCTGTCATGTATTCCCCATTCTTGATTATGTAAATTTCACCCTTATTTATGCGAAATGAATCAATCAAAGTTGGTGTGATTGGTGTGGGTCATTTAGGTCAGCATCACACAAAACATTATGCATCCTTACAGGATGCGGAACTTGTGGGTGTCTATGATACAGATACAGATCGAGCAATATCTATCGCCAGTCAAAATAGCACGAAACCATTTACAGAATTATCATCTTTATTAGATGTAGTTGAGGCAGTCTCTATTGTAACACCAACGAAATTTCACGTTGATGTGGCGGCGGCATGTATCCAAGCAGGAAAACATGTTTTTATCGAAAAACCTATTACCACAACATTGGAAGAGGCTGATCGTCTTCTCTTATTAGCAAAAGAAAAAGGGACCATGATCCAGGTCGGGCATATAGAAAGATTAAATCCTGCGCTCCTAGCTCTTCAACCCTTTACTATTAATCCAAAATTCATTGAGATCCAAAGACTTGCACCTTACACTACTCGGGGAACAGATGTCCCTGTCGTATTGGATCTCATGATCCATGATATTGATATTTTATTATCCCTAGTGGATTCGCCGGTGAATACCATTCGTGCGACAGGGTTATCTATTCTTACTGATTCTGTAGATATTGCCCATGCAAGAATTAGGTTTGGGAATGGAACGGTAGCCAGCATCATGTCCAGCCGCGTGGCAAAAGACAAAGTTCGAAAAGTAAAAGTTTTTCAACGAGATCTTTATGCCACTATCGATCTTTTATTAGGGCTGACAGAGATTTATAAAGTGGTTGGTGACCCAGATGAGGACTCGCAAGCCCTCATGACTGCACCCTTTGAATATGATGGGTCTGAGCGGTTCATTGCTTACCATAAACCACCGGTAATTTCCGGAGATGCACTTCGAATGGAACTGGATAATTTTATTAAATCAGTTCAAGGGCAAGAAACACCTATTGTCAGTGGCAAGGCTGGTAGGGAAGCTTTAGAAGTGGCTATGGAAATACAACGCATTATCATCCAGGATATTCACTAATGGATTTGCGTCATTTTCTTTTTTCTTACAGAAGTTTTACTCCTGTGCCACTTGTATTATCGCTTCTTTATTTTGCTAATCCTGAGATTCCTTTTTTGTTTTACGGATTGAGTCTAGCAATAATCGGTGAGTCCATTCGTATCAACGCCGTTCGGTATGCCGGTGGTGCTACTCGGACAACAAAAGTTGGGGCACCATCACTCTGCACTTCAGGGCCCTATGCAAGAACTCGTAATCCACTTTATCTAGGAAATATGATCATTTATTGCGGTGTAGCTTTAATCGCCGGAGGCCAATTCATGTGGGAATTTCTTTTGGTTGTATTTGTTTTTTTTACCTTTCAATATTCTATGATTATCTCATTAGAAGAAGAAACCCTCATTGATCTTTTTGGCGATGATTATGATACGTACCAAAGAAATGTCCCAAGATTATTCCCCAGAATTTATCCTTGGTTGGGCACTGATGATCGGTCTCCTACCCCTATAACCAAAACGCTACAAACTGAAAAACGAACCCTACAAAATATTGCTCTTATTTTATTATTGATTGCTGGTCGAACTTATTTCGGATCAGAGTTTTAATTTGGAAAATGGGCCGATCATGAATTCGGAGCCTTTGAAATTCTTTTTGATTGCGGGAGAACCTTCTGGTGATCTTCATGGCGGGAAGTTGATACATGCCATAAAAAATATTTATCCAAATTCCACGTTTATGGGGCATGGCGGAAATGCTATGAAAGAAGCTGGCATGCAGGTCTTAGAACATACTGATGATCTGGCTATAATGGGATTTGTAGAAGTAATAAAACACCTTCCTCGTATGATGAAAATCATGGGAAAAACGATTGATACCATTGGCCGCACGAAACCAGACAGAATCATTTTGATAGATTATCCTGGCTTTAACCTTCGTCTGGCAAAACGGATCCAACATTTAAAAATTTCCATTACATATTTTATATTACCACAAGTGTGGGCATGGAAAGAAAAACGAGTTGAAACTATGAAAGCGGTTTTGGACCAAACTCTATCTATTTTCCCGTTTGAACAAGATTGGTTTGAATCCCGCGGGCTCCAAACTAACTATGTAGGGCATCCATTTTCTGAGCAAGAACACTTAGATGAATCTTCTAAAGATTTTTATCAACGTCATGAAATTACTATTGAACATCCGTTGCTAGTTTTACTTCCTGGGAGTCGTCAACAGGAAGTGGACCGCCATTGGCCGATTTTTCTGCAAACTGTGAAAAAACTAAAAGAATCTAATTCACTAATACAGGTTATGGTGGGGAAGGCACCCAATGTAAGTTTATCGCCCATACCGAATGAATTCAAAATTGAAGAGAATGCCCGTAAAGCTATGGTAGCAGGAACTGTGGCTATAGTCTCATCAGGTACGGCAACCTTGGAATGTGCTGTAGAAGACACGGCTATGGTTGTATGTTACAAGCTTTCTACCATTTCTTGGTGGATGGTCAATTATATGACTTCGGTGAAATATGCATCCATGGTCAATCTTATTGCAGATGAAAATATTGTCCCAGAATTCTTACAGCATAACATGACTGAAGAAAATTTAGTGAAATCAGTTATTCCTCTTCTGAATTCTAAAAGTATTGAACGGAAAATAATGCTCAGTGGATTTGATAAGGTCCGCCGGACATTGGGTATGCCCGGTGTGTACGACCGCGCTGCTGAATTAATTATTTCTAAAACAATAGTAGAAGCATGATTGATTCCATCTCCATTCAAATTAAGACGACTCTGGGAAGTATTCTTCTCAAATTTATTTATGGTTCCAATCGAAAGGATGTAAGAGGCAGGGAGAACTACAAATCTTTACTCAAAGAAGGAAAATCTGTTATTCTTTCTGTTTGGCATGGTCAATTATTATCAGTTGTTCATGATTTGAGAAAAGAAAATTTTTATGCCATTGCCGGAACACATGAAGATGCTGAAATCATTTCCCGTATCGCCACAAAGTGGGGTTGGAACATGATGCGTGGTTCCAGCAAAGAAAAAGGGGAAGTCGCCTATAAAAATATGATCAATGTTTTGAAGCAACCGGGGAATGCTGTTTTTATTACACCTGATGGCCCAACGGGCCCTGCTCGTGTCCCCAAACCTGGAGGAATCCGCGCAGCCCAAGCAACAAATGCTGCCATTATTCCAATCAGTGTCCATTCCACTCGTAGATGGGGATTCACCAACTGGGATACTTTCTATTTGGAAAAACCATTTGGGAAAATTTACATTCAATATGGAGAACCAATATTTTTCGATAAAAAGCAAAATTTTGATGAATGTAGTCAAATATTGATAGAAAAAATGAATAAAATGGAATATATTAATTTGTAGTATACAAATTATGAGACTTTATAAAGAATACCAGGCATATTTGTTATTCCCATTGGCTATGTTCTACTGGGGACTCGTTTATTGGCGTAATTTATTTTATAAATACGGTTTTTTTATTACCAATCGTTTACAATGTCATGTAATTAGTATTGGAAATATAACAGTTGGGGGTACGGGCAAAACACCTACTGTGCTATTCCTGGCTCGCTATTTACAAAATAAGGGGAAGAAAGTTGGAGTTTTGAGCCGGGGATATGGCCGATCTACCAAGGGAACACTTTTGGTGTCGGATGGAACCGGGCCAAAAACATCATGGA
>CAXCBH010000024.1:0-13035 GCA_963980675.1 uncultured bacterium
CCATTTGGTATACCAGTCCCAAGTGCTCAAAGTAATGGCTTCCATGGTTGCATAGCCAGCCTGATTTTTGTCCCAGGCCTGATCCTTTGCAGATGGAAAAGAAACATATACCACTGGGAAATCCGCTTCTTGATTATTGGTATAGTCCTGAACATTTTTATCATGATCGTAGCCGGGGTAAATCCATAAATTGGTATTGGTGATCCCTAATTCATCTGCAGATTTATCGAGCCCCATATGCAGGCAAACATAGCTTTTAGTTTGCTCAACTTTTTCCAGGCGATCTTTTAATCTGGATTGACCATTTCCATTTTTGAGTAATTTATCAATTGTATTAACTACGCCGGCATTGCTAATAATGGTATCCGCTTCAATCTCATCGCCATTTTCCATAATAACACTGACAGCGGTACCATTATGTATCTTGATTTCATCCACACCAGCATTGACCATAAGAACACCATCATGACTTTCAATCAGATCTGAAATTGTTTCAGCAATGCTTCTCGATGATCCTGTGGGATAATTTCCACCATCAAGATAATGGCGGGCGACCATCGCATGCATGGCAAAACTGCTTTGGGCGGGAGGTAGCCCATGGTCTCCCCACTGTCCAGTAAGCACACCAATCAATTGCTGATCATCGGTGAAGCTGGACAAAACATCAAGGGTGGTACGATCAGAATAAGAAAAAAAATTTCGGGTCATAAAAGGATAGGTGATGCTACTCAAAATCCCCGGAAGGGCCTTGTTGCTGAAATACGACCGGGCACTGCGGGCAGCCTGATCCAGAAGATCCATGTAGGTCATAATGCCTGATTCTTCCTTGGGAAAATAAGAAATCATATCTTCTATAAACTGTTCCCGCGGTGCAACAAAATTATATGACTTATCAGGAAAAATAATCCGGTCATAATTCTTATCCATGGGTGACCACTGCAGTTTTCCACCGGAGATTAGGTCAAACAAACGCCGTATGGGTGAATAGGAATTATGAACCTGACCTATATAATGGATTCCCACATCCCATTCATAATTATCTCTGCGGAAGGTATGTGTCCAGCCGCCAATCTTAAAATGTTTTTCCAGAACCAAGACACGTTTTCCCTTCAGACTCAGTAAAGCAGCAGTGCAGAGACCACCAATACCGGAACCAATGATAATGGCATCAAATTTTTTATCAGCTACACCTGGTTTGTAACTTTTCCATTTCTTCATATCGAATTCTCAAGGTTGCCTGAATCTAACTATCATCCCTTAAACAACAAACCTCGCTACGGGGCGGGGTACTAAATATTTACTTCTATTTTAAAATTTGCTCTCCCATACATTCAAACCATGGCTCTTTATAAAGGTCATCGGAGAAGAGTTTTCTATCTTCATCGCCTTTAATTTTTTCACCAGAGGTTTTGGCATTTAAAAAACATTTTTTCATTTTTTCTGACTCTCCTATTGCCGCATATGCTCTGGCTTTACTTTCATATGCATATGCTAAATCAAAGTCTTTAAAAGATTCTTTCATTGTGATATCCATACAGGCTTTAGCGTGTACAAGAGATTCATCACCTAGATTCAATACTGCAAATACGTGAGATATCAACCATTCGCCTCTCTGCTCATTAACAGGTTTGTAGTCAGGTGATTTCCTCCAGTGGTGCAATGATGCCTTTGCAAAAAATAACATTCGTTTATCATCATTTTCATTTCTGTCTTTTTTACCAAGGAGGTTCCAGGTTTGAACGTTCAATTCAATTGCCATATATTGATGAATATTTTCTTTCTCTTTTGACTGGTTCATCCCCAAATCTACCCATTCTACCACAAACAAAAAACTCCACGATTGCGAGGTTTATTAATTTGCAATATTGAAAACCAGTACATACTGGTAGGGCAGCTCCAGGGCATGGGACATTTGCCGATAGCCGGCACCTTCCAATTCCCGGGTCACTGTTCCTGGTGGTAACTTATGCTTATCCGGAGGACCCACCGGCAGGTCACCTTTCTTAAAATCAACAATAACCAGTCGCCCATCTGGCTGCATATACTGTTTCATATTCTCAAAATAATCACCTCGGTCTCGAATGTGATGATAGGTGTTGCAAATAAAGACTAGGTCTGATTTTTCCGGGATCTTGGGGTCGTCCGGTTGTCCCAGTATACTCACCAGGTTGGAGAGGTTTTCCTTTTTTGCCCTGTTATTCAGGTAATCTACCAGCGTTTGCTCAATATCAACGCCATACACCTTTCCATCCGTTACCACCCGGGCAAAGCGCACCGGGAAATAGCCGGTGGCAGAACCGATATCGGTAATCACAGCATCAACAGCGATTCCCAATGAATGAATCAATTCATCCGGCTTCTGCCAGTCATCCCGTTTGGGTTTTTCAAAAATACCCGCCCATTTTTCTGCATCATCAAAGCGGTGGTGTACGCCGTTTTCATCCCATTCAACTTTATCGGTTCTTGATTTTTGATATTCCATCATCATAAACCATTTGTTATTCTTTTTAACCCAAAGAGATTCAAAATGAACATAGCTGTCATTTTGTTTACCCTCTTTATCAATGGTATAATAATGAAAAATGCCTGTTTCGTGTGCTGTAGTTTTATCAGTGAGTCTTTGTGAAAACTTGACATCTACGTGAGCAGTGATTTTGCCAGATCTGGTATCTTCAAATCCTTTCTTCCAGCCGGCAAATGCATCTTTGATAGGATAACTCTTGTTTGTTATCCCATTTACTAAAATGGCATCTCGATGATAAACGGATTTAAAAGAATGAAAATCTCCATTAGAAACTGTTGTTTTTATTTTGTCCCATGCGGCATCCAGTTCGTCATTTACATCATCAATAGCCCAGGTTGATTGAACAGATAAAAAGAGTGTTATAATAAATAATTTTCTCATTTAGAAATCCTTTTTATATATCCAAATCTACCCCTCATTCCACAAACAATAAAAACCACGAATGTAGGGTTCGATTAAATTATAATTTGATTATTATTCATCATTTGATATAATCAGCGAGTGCTGTTTTTCTTTTTTGTTGGTCCAATAAACACTTTTTTCACAATGTAAAGAGGTAAAAAAAATACAACCTCAAACATAAAATTTATTTGTGAAGTATTTTCATCAATTATGTCAATAGGATGCAAAATATAGCCATCCCCATCATTGCTGTTTTTGGGCTGAATTTTAAATTTCATCGGACCAAGAGTTCGTAATAGGTTCATAATCGTTTTATAATTCTTATCTCCCTTCTTAGGCATAAGGTTTCCGTTGATTTCACTATTTTTTAGTAATTTTATTAATAGCTGAACTTTATCTTTAAAAATAACTTTTTTCCATTTTACTATGCCATGGTTAAAACGAAACGATAAATCTTTTGCCATTAAGGGATGATGGTTTTCTTCTCGAATCGCCTCAAGCAGCTGAAGAAAATAATTTTTTCCTCCTAATGATTGGGCACAATCATTGATTTGTTTCCTAAGACCTTCCTTTGTTACATCATCAAGTAACTTATAATCAGTCATAAAATGCTTTCCTTAATTAATAATTATCTTATTCGATGCATGACAGAAAACATCCACAGAGATAATTCAACTTTTTTCATTAATGTTCATAAGAAAAATTAATTAAAAAGTTGTCGATATTTTCATTAACATATGGGCTATTTAATGAAGAAATTTGCATATAAGACTATCGTTGGCATTTTTATGCCACTTTTTCTTTTCGGGCAGGCTATCACCGTTGACGCTCCGAGAGTGGTGCTTAATAATATTGAATTCAATATTGTTTACTCTGGTAATTTTTCACAAAATAATGATGTATTTCTCCTGATAAACGGCCGTACAATCTTTCCCAGAAGTATATCAAACGAATCAGCATACTTTAAGCAAATTTCCGTTTCTGAAAATGGGAATGTTTCTATCCAGCTAATGCAAAACGAGCAATCAGTACACCAACTTAACCGAAAAGTTATTCCCGGTTGGATCTCAATTCTTCCTCCTTTGATTGCTATCATCTTGGCTTTTATATCACGATCGGTTATTCCATCGCTTTTTGCAGCCATTTGGTTTGGCGTTTGGTCATTAAGCGGTTTCAGTATCATGAAGCTAATTCCTTCTCTTCTAGACTCTTTCTACCATTACACACTAAATACGATGATAGATCGAGACCATGCAATATTAATATTGTTTACATTGATGCTGGGTGGCATGGTGGGTATCATATACAGGAATGGGGGTATGCATGGTATTATTCAGCAGCTGATCAAAAAAGCAGACACGCCTAAAAAAGGACAAATTGCTATTTGGCTATTTGGAATAATTATTTTCTTTGATGATTATTCAAACACGTTAATCGTAGGGAATACTTCAAGGCTTCTCTGCGACAAACTAAAAATATCCCGACAAAAATTGGCTTATCTTGTTGATTCAACGTCTGCGCCGGTTGCTACCATCGCTATTATTACCACATGGATTGGATTTCAGGTTGGGATCATTGCCGATGCGTTACCAGGACTAGATGGGCTGAACGAATCAGCGTATATGCTTTTTATTCATTCAATTCCCTATAGTTTTTATCCTTTTTTGGCCATTGTTATGGTCGGGCTAGTTGTAACATCTGGTAAAGATTTTGGCCCTATGGTTCAGGCAGAAGAAAGAGCAAGGGCAGGAATAAAATACACACCCAATATGGAAGAATTGGAATCGGATTCGGGTACAGATTCTGATGAACTTTTTGTAAAACAAAATATCAACCAAAGAGCACGAAATGCCATTATCCCAATTGCTGTGTTGGTGTTTTCTATGTTCTATTTCATTTTCACATCAGGTGATGGTGAAACAATAAAAGATATTATAGGCAGTTCTGATACTTTTGGCGCTCTAATGCATTCTACTTTATTAAGTGCATTGGTCGCTGCCGGGTTGTCCATTGGACAAGGCATTTTAAATGTGAATGAAACGCTGGATGCCTGGTTCAGCGGATTAAAGTTCATGCTCATGGGTCTCTTAGTTTTACTGCTGGCGTGGGCGCTTGCAGATATTTCAAAAGATCTCCATACAGCGGATTATATTGTTTCAACATTGGGCGATACAATTCCCATGTCTATTTTACCTGCGGTTATATTTATTATAGCTGCAGCAACAGCTTTTGGGTCCGGATCCAGTTGGGGTGTTATGGCCATTCTCATGCCTTTAGTAATACCATTAACCTGGGCTGTAATGGAAAACAGCGGTGGAGCAACATCTGAAAATATGCATATTATGTATTCTACAATTGCTTGTGTGTTAACCGGTTCTGTATGGGCAGATCATTGCTCACCTATTTCTGACACCACTATTTTAACATCCATGGCCTCCGGATGCGAGCTTATGGATCATGTTAGAACACAAATGCCTTATGCTGTTTCTGCTGGTTTAGCGGCATTATTACTGGGAACATTGCCCGCAGGATTTGGCTTCCCGTGGTGGGTGTTGCTCTTGCTTGGAATTGGATCACAGGTTATAGTTGTAAAACTGTTTGGGCAAAAAACAAGTTAGTCATATTTTTCTACGATACGGCCTGATGTTTTTTGTTTATAAATGGTCTGTTTATTAGATTCAATGACAGAATTGGAGTCTGAAATGAGAAAATTAATTTTCTGTTTATTGTTGTTATTAATTGCTGGGTGTTCCAGCGATCCTGTCAATATGGATGAAGTATTATATGAAAGGGGTGGACAATATATCACCAATGATAATTTCCATTCATTTTTCTATTTTAATCAAAAAGTTTACAATGGTCCAGCCTATAGCCTGCATCGTAATGGAGAGAAGAAAGAAGCAGGGGAAGTAAAAAACGGGTTTCAAACTGGGGTATGGAATGCCTGGGATGACAAAGGGAATAAGTGGTTTTCAGGTTCTTATGAGCATGGACGTGAGCATGGTAAATGGATTGGGTATTATGCGAATGGGGAAAAGAAATATGAGGGGAATTATGATACTGGACTTCAGGATGGAAAGTGGACTTATTATAATAATAAGGGTGTGAAAAATATGGAAGAAATTTACTATTCATGCACTAAAGAATGTGCGGATTCGCACTATAAACATACTTGCCCCAGAGAAGGCAAGGTTAAGGAATCTATTAAATTCTGAATAATATAGGCCTGTTCTGAGACCAAAGATGATTCACCTGTTTAAAGTTGATGCAGTGCTGTCGCTGTCGTCGTGGCTGTGGTCATCATGATCATGCTCTTTCTCGTGTTCACATCCAGTAAAGATTGCCAAAATAAGTATCAGTGCATACATTGCTAATTGTTTCATAATTATTTCCTTATAAAATTTCTATTAAATATGTTTATGGTTCATTAGATGGTATTATCCCGTTTTTATCTGTCTTAATGATCCAGAAATCATATTCGCCTGCGCCATAGGACGATGTTTGACCCAAAATTGTAAATCCACCTGATGCATTTTTTATAATTGATCGCCCAATGTCAATCATGGTTCCCCCATAAATCTGATTCCAAACTTCATCACCATTTAAATCAACCTTAATCACCCAAAGATCATAAAACATAGTCCCATAGGATGATGTTGATCCTGTAAAAACATACCCATCAGAAACAGAAACAACATCAAAGCCATATTCAAGTGCTTCGCCACCATAGGATTTTTGCCATACAACATTGCCAGACTCATCCAATTTATTAAGCCAAATATCTTTGTCTCCCATTCCTAATGAAGTGGTTGTACCAATTAAAATATACCCATCACCTGTTTCCTTTATTGAAAAAGCCTGGTCGCTATTTGATTCAATAAGTGTATTTGTCCAAAGCATAGTTCCATTAGCATCAGTTTTAATTATAAGAATATCTAGGTTGGTGTTTTGACCTCGGGTTTCTCCCACTAAAATAAAACCGCCATCATTTGTTTCTTGTAGATAATTCGCTGATTGATTCATACTATCATCAAAAGTAACAGACCATAATGAGTCCCCAATTGAATTTGTTTTTAATAACCAAACATCCTTGTCCGTCTTTTCGGGGGAAATAGTATATCCCGTTAAAATAAATCCACCATCAGATGTAACGTCCCCATACAACCCCACATTGGCTTTTTCCGTTCCGTAGGTTTTTTCCCATGTTTTTTGTCCACCTTCATTCAGCTTCACCAACCAAAAATCATAAAGTCCTTTTCCGAAAGAATTGGTATACCCGACAAAAAAGTAACCACCATCACTGGTTTCTTTAGCATTAAAGGCCGATTCAAATAGTTCTCCACCAAATGTTTTAATCCATTCCTGCTCTCCAATAGAATCAACTTTTACTACTATTGCATTTGTAACTCCATGTTGAGGCATTGCGATTTTTGGCAACGAATCGGTGGCCCAATAAGATGACGTTGCTCCTGAAATAATGAATCCACCATCTTGGGTTTCATGTATGCTGTACCCCATTTCAGCATCAAATTCACCAAAAACTTTTGAAAAGTAATGTACGGGTTTTTCATTCTCCTTTTCTTCCGGCTCATCACATCCAACAAACATTAAGAAGGGAAATAAAGTATATATTATAATTTTCACGAATGGAATTTAAATTGAATGCGTTTTAATTAGTAAATGATAGATGTCGCGTATTTACCCATCCTATATCTCTACGAATCATATGACTGGAGAAGATATCTGGGTCCAGAATGGACGGAAAGAAGTTAAATAGAAATGCTGAAATAAGTCTTTAGATGAATTGTTTTATTTGGCGTTTTCTCTGGTAAGAAAATCATGGTTAGTATTAATAATCCACATCAATATCATCCGGGCGATCTGGTTTATTTATCCTATTTCTTTTGGATTGACCCAAGGTGGGGAATGCACTAAGGTTGAATTGAACACTCAATGAAATAAGTCTTTGTTCATTATATTTTGTCGCATTCAATTTTTGTATATAGGTTACCCCACTGGTTGGGTTGGTAATTGCTTGTTCTGTAGAAATATCCATGATGCGGCTATTAAATAGGTCATGGACAGAGAATGTTAAATATACGTTTTGATCTATAATCGCTTTTCCAATAGAAAGGTCCACATAGTAGTATGGATCAATTTCACCTATGGGGATTTTGTGTCTTCCATAGCGGCGGTACCATAATTCAAAATCAACTTTCCATGGCATTGCAATCCTAATCTGACCATCGGTTATACTGCCTGATGAATTTCCAATAAGATCTGTTTCCCCTTCTCCACTAGTTTTTTTTATCCAATTATTATAATCTAAAATCAATCGGATATTTTTTGTGGGTGAAAGAGATAGGGCAAGATCGTACCCGAGAGATTTTCCACTTGCCACATTGCCTGCCGTTAATATTTCGAAAGATTGCTCATTAATTGTTACAAAATCCACATCATGCCATTGAATCAAATTCTGAATATCTTTATAAAAAATATTTCCAGTAAACATGGGGTGCTGTTTTGTATTTAACCTGAAAGAAAAACTTATTTGATATATATCCACCAGTTCCGGTTTTAAAAACGGGTTCCCCTTTCTAACATGATATTCATCTATCATGCTAACGGGGAATGGATTTATCATGGCTAATTTTATTCGGTTAATACGTCGTCCGTATTTCATGATTATGGAAAGTTTTTTATCTCTGGACGTAAATCCTGTTTTTAATTCAGGATAGACATAAAACGCTTTTTGAGTTGGGGGAGAATTAGCAATAGATGAGTCAATCAAGGCAACAAAAACATTCGATGTATCTGCGTGTTGGTGACTGTCCGGTAATCCAATATCATAAACGCCCGTTCTAGTTTTTCGCTGCTCGATGCGTATACCAGCACTCAAGGAACTAAGCATTCTTTTTAATGGCTTTTGAATTCTGAAATATCCAGAAGATACCTGCTCATTAAAGTCAAATCCATAGGGCGCATGGAGATATTCTAACTCGCTATTAATCACCAAAGATTGATAAGATGCGCCGCCCTGAATCATTCCAAATCTTGGAAATTTGGCTCTATATACTGATTCAATTTCTTTTGTCTCAATGGCATCATCTTGGTAAATATGGCTGTGATCATCGGGACCGGTTCCATTTGAATTTCGATCATTAATGTCTTTTTGGTGTTCTCCGGATTGGGCTAATGCAGCCGTTGTTGTTAAGAGATTATCATTAGAAAATTCGAGTGTATGAATGATAGATGCATCTAGGTTCCATCCGCGTTTATTATTTTTGGATGTCATATCATATTTTACCGGAAACTGGTGGTGAATCGAATCTCTTGATGAATGATCAAAGGCTGTGAAAAACGATCCTAGGCGTAAGGTATTCCTATCTGAAATTGTCAGCGAGGAACCAAGGTTTATCCCTCCGGTGAGTGGATTCCCTGTAGTGGATTTTTCCTGAATGCTTTTCAAACTATGGGAGGGATACAGCCACTCATATTCGCGCTCACTATTCAAAGCGGAAAAATCTGATTTTGCAAATCCCGTTAACTCAAATTCCATTTTCCTCTTTTTATATGATAGCCTCAATAAGCCATTATACCGTTTGTGGTTTCCATATGTGAGCGAAGTAGATGAATGAAATCCATCCACAATATTATCTTTTAAAATAATATTAATAATACCGCCCATACCATTTGGATCCATAGCAACTGATGGGTTGGTAATAACATTTATTTTTTCAATGAACCCTGTCGTAACTAAATCCAGGTATGGATGTTTTTCACCATGCGTCCCACTTAGTTTTAAGCCATTGATTAATACCGTAATATTTTGATCACCATTTATGGATATTATACCATCTATATCAACATCCACGGATGGAATTTTTCTTAAGGCTGCTTCTGCAGATTGATTTAAAATTGATTCTGCTTTTGTAATAGTAAATGTTTTTTTGTTAAGACCAACTGTTAAAGGAGATTTAACTCCTACAGCTTCCACTTGTTCTAGCTTTAACGCTTTGGGTAAAAGGTTACACTCTCCAAGGTCCACATCAATCGCATGTTTTTCGTCATCAGAAAACTTTAGATCAGAAAACACCCTTGTTTCGTAGCCAATATATTCTACTTCTATTGTGTAATGACCAACAAGCGTGTGACGGATAGAAAACTCACCGTTTGCATCCGATATGCCACCGACTATTATATTATAATTAGTCCCGGGATCAATCACAGAAATGGATGCATATTCAAGCGGTGAAAGATTTGTGGAATCTACAATGGTCCCCGTAATGTATGCAGCTTGAGTACTAGGCGCCCCCATGGAAAACCCTCCCAGAAGACACGTAACAATCAATCTGTGAATCCATTTAGATGATTGAAATATTGTCAACATTATGTAATAGACTTTATTTGATCGTTGGATATACGCCCTGGGGTTATAATGTTATTTCATCAAAACCATTTTTTGTTTTTTTATATAACCACGTCCTTGCCCTGTCAAGGGTACTGATTCCATTTTTAAGAAATATATACCACTGGCATGCTGTGATGCATCCCATTGAATTTCATATTGGCCTGATTCCATTCTGCCATTGACCAATGTTTCAACTATACTGCCAGCTATATCGAATATTCTTAAAGAAACCACATGTCGTGTATCCATGACCGGAACATTAAATTGGATTGTAGTTGTTGGATTAAATGGATTAGGGAATGGTTGGCGAAGCCCAAATTCCGCCGGGAATATATTAGATATAAAACCTAATGAATTCAGAATTCTTACAGTTACAGAATCTGGGTCTGACTCTAATTCCCCATCGGAAACGATTAATGTAAATAATAAGGATGTGGAATCACTAACTTCAGGTGAAATGAAAGTTGGCATGGATCGTGTTGGATCATCTAATTCAATATTAACGGGTGCTGCCCAGGAATATGAGAGATTTATATTTTCGAAATCAAATGATCCTGTCCCGTCTAAAATAACCAGTTCATTCTCCATAACGGTTTGATCCGGCCCCGCATAAGCCACGGGGGAAACATTTGTATGAAAAACTGTAATGGTTACTGAGTCCGGGTCTGAACTGAGTTCTCCATCTGATACAATTAATTCAAAAATAAAATCGGTTGAATCATCCACTGTGGGTGTGGTGAAGTGAGGAGCGGATGAAGTCGTATCGTTTAGCAATATTCCGATAGGGGCAGCCCATATATAAGATAGGTCTATGTTTTCCTCATCATATGATTCAGATCCATCTAGTGTTACCAACTGATTTTCAGCAACGATTTGGTCTGGTCCAGCATTGGCTATGGGCGGAAGATTTCCAGTGCCTGAATCACATTCTCCCCAAACACAGCTTACCCATTCCGGGTGATCAATGAAGGGGTTTCTGTTTTCTTGAATTGTATAAACAGCATCATTCCGATCCAATTCTTTTTGACTCACCGAATCCTGTAAGTGCCAATCCATTAACATGTCTACTGCCCAGACTTTCAGATTTGCACCGTTCACCATATCGTTATCGTCCCACCCGGAATCCTCAGTATAATAACGCGTTGACATATAAAAATAGGTTCGGGCAAAATCTCCTTTATATTCATCAATTGGCTCAAAAACTGTGCCGTTGTGGTTGTAAGAATTCATGTTTCCACGTTGACTGCCATTTTGCGATGTCCAAGTTGTGCTTGCGACTTCCCCATAGGGATGGTTGGATCGCATACCATTCACATAACCATCTGTTGGATAAATATGAAACAGATCCGTGTTCATGGGCATGCCCTCATTGAACCAGCTTTTTGGCCAAGAATGCTCCCGGTTAAAACAATCTCCTTCTCCGCCATAATTCCCGCATTGGTCTGCACTTGTAAAGTGGTAAATATAGGGTGGTGTTCCGTCAGGAATATCAGAATACATATCCCAAACAGTCCCGTCAGATTTTGCATCAGTTGATTGAAAGTGGCCATATAGGGAGCTATAACTTTTTGGAATATGGTCATCAATAATATTGTGCAGAGCCAACCGCAATGGCTCCCCATCTAATCCTTCTGCGTCGTCATAATATCCCGGAGGAATATCAGCTGTTAAAAGGGTCGTAATAATAAACGCAGAAAATAATTTTATCTTAAACATTTTGCGTTAATACCTTTTTTCTATTAAATAATAAATTTGTTCAGGCGAATTTAAAAACGGATACGTAATTTGTTGTTCCCGGTACGCCTACAGGCACACCGCCAGTAATAACATATTTCTCATCTTTCTTGAGAATTTCTTCACGTGATAAAACTGCATTGGCAACATCTTGAATTTCACTCGATAAATTATATTCATTAATTACAATGGGCATGATTCCCCACACAATTGAAAGTTGGCGTGATATTTCTTCAATGGGTGTCATGGCAATTATCCGGGCAGCTGGTCGATATCGTGACACCATCCTAGCGGTACTTCCGCTATGAGTCATGGTAATTAAAATTTTAATATCCTGGTCATGGGCAACCGAACATGCGGCGTGACTAATTGCTTGCGCTGTATTTAGATGTTTATTCCCACGTGAAATATAATAGTCCTGATAATTAATGGCTGATTCCGTTTCCTCAATCACTCTAGTTAATACTTGAATAACCTTTTTTGGAAATTTGCCCATTGCTGTTTCACCGGTAACCATCAGCGCATCTGCGCCATCTAAGATTGCATTGGCAATGTCGCTGACTTCTGCTCTAGTTGGAACCGGCCTATCAGTCATTGAATCTAAAATTTGAGTGGCAATAACTACAGGCTTTCCGGCTTGTGTGGCTTTATCAATCACTTCTTTTTGGATCAACGGAACACGCTCAAGGGGAAGCTCCACGCCTAGGTCTCCACGGGCTACCATGACTGCATCAAATGCATCAATGATGCCATCTAGGTTTTGAACAGCCTCCCATTTTTCAATTTTTGCCATGATTGGAACAGTAAACCCAAGATTTCGAACACGAGAACGAACCAGGTCATAATCGTGAGGGGTTCGAACAAAAGAAAGCGCAACCCATGATGCATTGTGCTTTAGAGCGAATGCTAAATCTATTTTGTCCTTTTCTGTTAAACTAGGTAAGGAAAGTTTTGATTCGGGTAG
>CAXCBH010000025.1:0-12605 GCA_963980675.1 uncultured bacterium
TCCAGAGTCAGTCCACTCTGTAGTTCTTATAGTGCTAAATAAAATATTTTCTTTAGCACAAAAATAAAATTCACCTCCTTCTGCATACAGACCGGGCTTATCGGGGATACGAGTAATTTCCATTCCCATTTTTTCAAGAAGTTGCCCAGCCATGGTACTTTCTCCACGGCGGTTGGGCTCTTTCATTCTAAGAATCACGGCCTTCCCTTTTTGATTTGTAATGAAGGGATCTCTAATGTAAACAAAATCATGTTTAATTGGATCAGCGTTATAAGCGCTAGGGAAAGGAAGTTCTATAATTTCAATATTCAGACTATTTAAAATTGAAATGAGATTTAATCGTTCCTTTTCCAATATGGATTGGTCTGGCATTGCGCCCAAACGCATAGCCGGGTTATCATCATATAAGGGCACACCATTTTGCCACCAGGGAGATTGAGGTAATTGTGAAATTAATATTTTCATAAAATCGAACAGGCTGAATTTATTGGGATTGTTTGTGGGATTATAATGGTTTCGCCAAAACAACAGTCTTAACCGTTTCCCATGATTGAATGGATGCGACATCTTGGAAAGAAATTTTCATTACATAAATCCCGATCCGTGCCGATTTCCCGTTATCCCTTTTCCCATTCCATGTAAGTTTTCCATTTTGGCCCACTTGATAATTATAATAAGGTTTTGCGATGACTCGCCCTGCCATATCAATAATTTCCCATCGAATAGCTGCTCCAAGATAGGGCAGGGAATAGGTGATTGTTAATTCATCATCAATACCATCGCCATCAGGAGAAAAGGGATCAGGTGAGATTGCGACACTCCCTTTTGAAGGAAGATCTGAGAAAAAAAGCGAATTTTGGAATCCGGGAGTTTTGCCCACTTCTCCAACCGAGATTCCCCAATTATTTGGCTCATTAGATGTGTCAGTGATCCGGTATTTTTCAACTGATCTAGAATCCATGAGTGACCAATTTTCATTATATTGTAACGAATCAATTACAGATTCAGTATGATCTAAAATATAAATTGTTTCACTGGAATTATTTAATCCAGGCAAGCCATTTCCAGGCAGGATAAGGATAGATGTGTCGGGGATGATATTAAGAAAGGAAGAATCATCTGTTATTAAACAATAAGTGAATGCAGAGAGGTCAAGGTTTGGGAGAACACCTTTGGCCCCACCCAGATCTCTAATGGTCCAATTATATATATTTACATTTGTCTGTGGAATTATTTCCACAAATTCTGATTCGGTTGAATCGGGAAGTGGAAAAAATTCATTCACTAATACAGACCCAAAAAGATATCGAACAGGGAGTAAAAAGGTTGCAATGTTATTTTCATAATTACCATCATCTATAATATCCAAAATGATCGAAATGGAATGTAATCCAGATATGGACGATACAATTTTAGATTCAATTATTATCGTGTCACCCATAGAAATCATTGGAATAGTTCCATCTCCAATTTCATCATCATTCATTTCAATGGAAAACGTGCCATCAAAAGATTCTACACCTGCATTCACGATGGGAATTAAAATAGTTACAATCGAATCTGGAAAAGGCGGAATGGGTGAATAGGTGATAGAATCCTGGATGATCATGCCATCCACATCTAAGACCAGAACACTATTTTTAGCGCCAGGAGTCATGGAAATATTCTCATCTGCGAGTAACCAATTTGATGACCCATTGGATGTGTAGGATTGCCGTATCTTCTCAGTTGATCGTTCACTCGTAAGTGGCCATTCATCATCATAATTAAGTGAATCAATGACGGATGCGGTATGATCAAATAAATATATTCCATCTCCAGAATTATTCAGACTCGGAAAATTGAAAGGGAAAAATAGATGTGCATTCCCGTCCAGAATGTCCATCATATTTGAATCGGATAAGACCACAATAAAATCACCACTTGAAACAAAGATAGTATTGAGTAGAACAGGGTCAAAATGATTGTCAGATATTGACCATTCGACCATATCTAGATTCCGAAATGCAAAGAGTTCCACAAATTCGGATTGGTCATTATTAGGTGCAGACATGAATTCATTGATCAGGATTGTTCCAAATGGATACCGAATTTTTAGTGTATCCAGCCCAGTATTATCATTTTCGTCTTCATCATTTTCAACAATGAGAGATAAGGACATTTCATTGAATCCGGAATTGAATGTGCCTATGGAAATATCCACCAATACTGTGTCTCCAATATTACCTGAATTAATAGCCGATTGATTGATCATTACATTGTTTAAAGACACCTGAACCAATCCGGAAAAAATTGCTGTTCCGCTATTTAGGATCGGAATAGACATTATTACTTCATCTGTTTCACTGGGGATTGAAGGAGAATAATAAATGTTTTCACTCAAAAGTGTCCCGTTAATAATTGCAGGAGTGATGGCATTTGGCGCACCAATTGTAAATCCGGATAGAGAGTTAGAAGGTGCCCAGTTCCCCTGGATATGAGATGAATCATTTGGATAATATTTTTCAAGTGAAATGCCTTGATCGATTCCCCATGTTGATGAATAAAAAAGAGAATCAATGAGAGTATTAAAAGGATCAAAGATACGAATCTCGTCACCGCTATTATTTAAGGTAGGAAATCCGCCGTCAGGGGTAAGATACGGAACACCATTTGGTACAGAATCAACCAAGGTTGAATCTGCTGCAATGACAACATATTCATCCATTGCAATCGAAACAGAGCCCAATCCATAATTTAATCCTTCATTACTGTCAGTGATGCGCCAATTTTTGAGATCAACTGTATCTGAATTCATGTTGACGATTTCCACAAATTCCGGTAGGCCAGAAATAGGTTGGGGAATGAATTCATTCAGTACAAAAGTCCGAAATTCGTACCGCACACCCAAAACAACAGAATTCTGGTTATTGGAGATGTTTATGTCTCCATCAGTATTTAACGAAACTAGAATCGTATGATACCCGGATTCAAATGGTCCAATCTCTAATTCAAATTCTACCGTATCTAATTCAGCAATATTTCCAGGAAATTCATTGGTGTAATATGCCCCATTTACATAGACAATAATTTCTGGTTCGACCGTATTCAATCCATCATTTACAACTTGTCCCAATAAAGTTGTTGTGGCTTCTGTGGCGATGACGGAGGGCAACAATGTGAGATCAAAAACTGCAAAATCAATGGAATCTGGTAATACTGAATTCACCAATCCAGGTGTTCCCAGAGAATCCAAACTTTGTGCCCAATTCAATGGATTGTTTCCCAAGTGATATCGTAAACGTTCCAATGCAAATCCATCTTGAGCCCAATCTTCCCAGCCTACTGTTTCCATAATCTGCCCCGTGGAATCCTGAAGATAAAGAGAGTCAGATACGGAAAGCCCGTTTCCTATACTGGAATCGTCCACTTTGATTAAAATCGTATTCTCCGGGATAATCAAATTATAAATACCTGAGAGAATCGGATAATCACCTTCCATTATTAATCCATAAGATAAGGGTGGAATTTTGAGCCCAAAGCCACTATCAATAAGCGCATCTGTGCTGGAACGATCCCGAATAGTCCATCCCTCCATGTTTAGAGAATCCGTCTCAGATGGATTAAAGATTTCTACAAATTCGTTGGGAGAGTCGCTACCATCCAGATCATACATAATTTCAGTGATTAATATTTGTTGGGAAAATGCAATAGATTGGAATAATACAATGATGGATAATAGGAGACTAAAGAAAAAAACAATCCGCAAATTCATTCTGCTTTTATCTACATCCTTTTTTTATTCATATAAAAGATCTATCATAATTTCAATCACACCCGATTCAATGGTAATGATTGGATCCTGAGTGGTCACATCAAATTTTTCTTTTCCCTCTGCAGTTTTGATAGTGAAGGAATCATTTATTGGCAAGGGGCCGGGAAAAACAAAATCGGATTGATAAATATCACTAATATCTAATTCTTCCAGGATTTCCCCATTTCTTTCCATCTTGATTACAGGATCTGTTATGATCAATTGGACAGTATTTTTTCGGGAATTGAACTGGATATCAATTTTTAATTTAATATCCTTTCTTATATTGAGCTGCCCATGAGTATAATTTGCATGAACCAAAAACAGGGCCTCCCCATTTTCAAATTGAACCCGGGGATTTTCAAGTAACCAAATTATTTGAATATCATCATCTTCTGAAACATCTTTAAAATCACCCACTAGAGTCAGGTAATCATTCATTACTGCCTCCGAGATGGAAACTGATATTTCACCTGCCAGTAAGAATGGGAAATATAAAAGTAAAGTAAAAATGGTTTTTTTCATTATGAAGACCTAGTATCATCTAATAATTTTTGAATTCTGACTTTTAAATCCTGTCTTGTTTCTCGAAAATTGTCCAATTGCGATGGGTTCTGATTCCAGCCTCGAAAGGGATCATCAACACTCCAATGGATTCGCTGAACATCACCAGGAAAATTGGGACATAATTTATTGGCATGATCACAAACCGAGATTACGATATTAATACCCTCATCCAAGTAATCATCGATATCGTCGGATGAGTGATTCGAAATATCGATGCCCCATTCACCCATGACCGCAACAGCATTGGGATGAACTCGGCTGGGATGAGTCCCACAACTGAAAACGTCAAATTGGTCGTCAGCCATATCACGAAGCAATCCTTCAGCGATTTGAGATCGACAACTGTTTCCGGTGCAGACAAAAAGAACTTTTTGTTTTTTAATCATGGTTAAAAATGCGGTGATTTATCTATTAATTGCAATAATTCATTCAAAGATATAAGTCACGATCTTTGTATTTTAAACTATGGAAAAATCACAAAAGTCAACCCATCCATTTATTGGACTTGCGGGGAATATTGGTGTAGGAAAAACCACCTTCACCACCAAAATAGCAGAACGACAGGGATGGGCTCCTTTTTACGAATCTGTATCTGATAATCCATATTTAAGTGATTTCTATGGTGATATGAAACGATGGAGCTTTAACCTTCAGATCTATTTTCTTCATAAAAGATTTGAGTCGCATCTCCAAATGTCCAGAGTAATGGGTGGTGTGATACAGGACAGAACGATTTATGAAGATGTGGAAATATTTGCCCGAAATCTTCATGAGATGGGAAATATGTCAGATCGCGATTGGGAAAATTATTTAGGGTTATTCGCCTCCATGACATCTTTTTTAAAAAAGCCTGATCTCATTGTTTATTTAAGAGCTTCCACGGATACATTACTTAGCCGGATCAAATCCCGTGGCCGCGATTATGAACAATCTATTGATCCTGAATATCTTCACAGCCTGAATATCTCTTACGATCAATGGATCGATAGTGTAACAGCTTACCCTGTATTAACCATTGAAACAGATAGATTTAACATATTTGATGACTCTGAACAATTATTAGAAATTGAAAAAAAGATTGTCGAGAGAATATAGCATATTTTTTCAGTAAATTTTCGGATGTCTGACTCGCCGCAAAATATAAATTCCCCCCTGTTTACCAATCCGCTGGAGACTTTTCCAGGTCTATCCATTGATGACCTGAATAAATATCTTCCTGCCATACGTACGGTGGAGGATATGTCTTTTTCCATTGATCAAATGGAGGAAGGACTTTTCCTTGCCAAATGTTTGGATGGCTTAAAACAACTCCCTGATAATTCCATGGACCTAATCATTGCAGATCCGCCGGAAGACCCCTGGAATTCCACGGAAGAAGTAGGTCAACGAAAAACATTACAGGAATATTACCAGTGGAACAAAAATTGGTTGGAAGAATCCTATCGCGTTCTGAAAAATACCGGTGCAATTTATCTATTTTCACCATGGCAATATTCCGGGATGTATCATGGATTGTTGAGTAACACATTCAAGATACAAACTCGAATTACATGGCGAAAAAAATCCAATGATTCCATTAGTAAACATCAAACTTGGGAAAATGATACATCTGATATTTGGTTTGCAACAAAAACGGATGATTTTCTATTTAATCAACGGGCCGTGGGAATCAAATCAGATGAGCCGGTATTGGACCATGACATTGTTATATCGAATCTTTGGTTGGATATCCCGGGAATTCCAGAAAAAAATGGGCGATATCCGCAAAAATTATTTTCACGGATTCTTGAATCCAGTAGTTTCAAATTGAATTGGGTGTTGGATCCTTTTATGAAAACTGGTGATGTAGGTTTAGCATCCAAACTGGGTGGGCGACGATTTATTGGATTTGAAACAAATAAGGATCACCTTCTGTTAGCTATGAAAAGAATTGATGGGAATTAAAATGAGTTTTATTGAAAAAATTAAAACAGAAATGTATGATGCAATGAAATCCGGGGAAAAAGATAAGGCTGGAACCCTCCGTACACTTTTAGCAAAATTGAAAGACAAAGAGATCAATACAAGGAAAGAACTATCGGAGCAGGATGGCTTGGCTGTGATTAAGACTTTGGTAAAGCAGCGCAAAGAATCTGTAGAAATGTATGAGAAAGCCAATCGACCTGAACTAGCTGATAAAGAAAAAAATGAATTGAGTATCCTTGAATCATATCTCCCTAACATGATGTCGGAAGATGATATCCGTGGGATAGTTGTTGCTATAATTGAAGAAACGGGCGCAACTGGAATGGAAGATATTGGCAAAGTGATGCCGGTTGTTATGCAGCGTGGCGCCGGGTCCATCGATGGAAAAACTGCCAACGTGATCTTGAGGGAATTGTTGGGATAAATGTCCTGGTTCTTGGATGGCCTGGCCTTGTTATTTATTGTATTGCTGGGTGTAATTGGATTTAAACGAGGGCTCATTGAAGAGTTCGGCAGGTTACTCGGGCTCATCTTTGCAATTATGATTTCTGTATCCAATAGTACAAAATTTTCAGTGAAAGTGAATGACCTGTTGCAAATGGATGAATGGATGGGCATGTTCCTTTCTTTTTCCTTGTTATTTGCAGTGACTTTAATGGCTACCAGAATCTTGACAAAGATGGTACAAATTGCACTCCTTTCGAAAAGCAACCAAGGGATGAACCGATCTCTAGGTTTTGTATTTGGATCGATTAAAGGGTTTTTTATTATGATGGTTTTTATTTGGATCATGGCCATTCTGCCGTTGCAGAAATGGTCGAATATCATTGAAACCAATTCAATTTTAGCTCAAAAAAGCAATCTGATTAGAATCAATATGGTTGAATTTTTTAATTGGGAAGATCCCGTCGCTTTGAGTGAATCATATTTGAAACAATTATCTCAACCTTGATGGGAAAAATTCCACAAGATATTGTAGACAGAGTCCGGGACGCGGCAGACATATTGGATGTGGTATCTCAATACGTTGATTTGAAACAACGTGGTGCCAACTATTTCGGACTATGTCCGTTTCATGGTGAAAAAACGCCGTCCTTCAGTGTGGCACCTGCAAAACAGATATACCATTGTTTCGGTTGCAGTTCCGGTGGAAATGTTTTTTCATTTTTGATGGAATATCAAAAAATCACATTCCCGGAATCTATTAAAACTTTGGCAGATCGGTATAATATACCCATCCAATTTGAAGAGGGCGATAGTGGCTCTGAATTATATTCTTCATTATATGAACTCCATACCATTGCAGTTAAACTTTTTCAGGATAATTTATTCTCCCAGCGTGGAAAAAGCGCATTGACTTATTTAACAGACCGTGGATTAACAGAAGATATTTTGAAGCAGTTTAAAGTTGGGTTTGCTATGGACAGTTGGGATCAATTGGTGAAACAGTGTACCGGCAAAGGATTTACAAAATCTCATATTAATAAATCAGGATTATTTACCCAATCAGAAAAAGGTACATTTGATCGTTTCCGTTCAAGGATCATGTTTCCAATTCACCACCCTTCAGGGAAACCTATTGCATTTGGTGGAAGGATTTTTGAAGTGGATGATCCTGCAAAATATTTGAATTCCCCGGAAACACCTCTATATAAAAAGAGTGATGTCTTTTATGGACTTCAAGCATCTCGGGATGCAATCCGAAAAACAGGGTATGCAGTTTTGGTGGAGGGCTACATGGATTTTCTCCAACTCTACCAAGCAGGCATTCATCAGGTTGTGGCTGTTTCAGGAACAGCATTTACACCGAGACATGCATTGGCCTTAAGCCGTATTACTCAAAAAGTGGTTTTGTTTTATGATGGAGATAAGGCTGGCGGAAATGCTGCAGTTCGTGCCGGATGGGTATTACTTAAAGCAGGAATGGACCCCACCATCGTTCGTCCGCCTACGGATCAAGATCCTGACGATTGGGTGAGAGATAAGGGGAGAAATGATGTTTTATCTGCAATTGAATCCCCCACTTCCTTTCTTGATTTTCATTTAGAATTTCATAACGGGCCATCTCTGGAAGGCGCAGAAAGACGTCAGTACATCCTGGAACTTATGCGTGAGATCCGAAACATTCAGGACGGGATTGTTCGTAATGACCTTGTCCGTATTTTATCAGAAAAATTAATAGTAGATGAACATGATCTTGTTCGTGTAATGAAAAGCCAACGTATTAATCCGGTTGAGTATCCAAATCAAACAGAACAAAGGGATGAAATCCCAAAATTCACGAGTACTGTAGATAGAGCTCAAATCGAATTATTGCAATTATTAGCTCTGGAAGAAGAAAAAACTCGCAAATATGTGAGAGAAAATGTCTCATTAACTCTGTTTACAACACCTTTATTAAAAAAAGTTGCTGAATTTTTACTAGATGAGAAATTGTCGGTGGAATCATCTGTAATTATCGAGTATTTTCAGGATAAGCATGAACGTGATTCTGTGGCACAAATCCTATTTGCGGATCCCCAAAATATTCCGCCTGAACAAATTGTATCTGATTGCAAGAAAATCTTAAAATCTATGCCTTTAAAAGAAAAAATTCATTTACTTCGTATCCAGATTCGTGAAAAAGAGTCAAATGGAGAAAACCCCCAAGAGGAACTGGAAGAAGTGATTTTACTCCGACAGGAATTAAATGAAATTTAAACGATCAATATTTGGGATCAAAATTGGGCTTGTGCTGTTATTTCTCACCACATTACATGCCAATGAAATTCAACTGGTAACAACCCATAAAAAAAGTAACGGGACACTTCTCCGAATTGTAACAAGTCATATTATGGATATTGAAAATATTGCTGGGTGGGTTGGTCAAGAAAATTGGTTTTATGTTACACTCAACAGTACATCCCTCAATGAATCTTCATTAGATGGTATTGGATTAGAACCTCCGCTTATTGATTTAGAAGCGACAGAAAATAATGAATCAGTCCAATTGGGATATTTGTTTGAACGTCCAATCGAAGATTTTGAGATTTTCCATTCTCAGGCAAGTCGGGTGATCTTGATTCAGGTTTGGGAATCATTGAGTGACAGTATCAGAACTGAAGTTTCTTCATCGGAAGATAAAAATGAGAACAGGGTATTTGTCCTTCCAGAAACAGAATCAAAAGGGTCTCCTTTTTATGATTCGTTTATTTATGCCCGTGAAAAATATGGTTCAGAAAAATATTTTGTCTGGTATAACAACTGGTACTCCACAGAAGATAGTTTAGAAAGTGCGGATGAGTTCAATGTGCCTCAGCCCTTGATAGTCAAAAATCCGGTTCAGGAAAAGCCCGCCCCTCCGCCACCAGAACCATTAACAATTTCCAAAAAGGATATTGATATTTCGTTTATTATTGACCATGGAATGTTGAGTAATGGGACACGACGGCCAAAAGAAGTGAAAGCGCTCCAAAGAGCTCTTGTAGCGTTAGGATATGATCTTGGCTCAACAGGTGTATTCAATAATGGCGTAGATGGTGATTATGGTGCATTAACAGAAAGTGCAGTGAACCAATTTCAATCGGATCGTGGATTTTCTAGCGTGGATATGGATGGGATAATTGGCGAAAGTACATATAGAGAATTAGTTCGCGCATTAGCGGATCAAGAACCTGATATTTCATATTCCGTGGCAGAAAAAGTTGAAAAGGATAAAAAGCCGCAAATTGAAGAAAAATTTGTTCCTGAGACTGCAAAGGAAATATTAAAGAAACCATCTATCAAAAAAAATGTTAAGAAAGAGACAAGAAAATTAGATAATCCGGAAATCTTAAGTACGCTCCCACCGGATCTAACTAAACGGAAAACATATCTCACGCTTACATGCAATTTGGATGGTGCGAATGTTTTTATAGATGGAAGTTTGATTGGGCAAACACCTGTCCCCAAAAAATTACCTGTCAATCCAGGTTGGCACCGAGTACGAGTAATTGATCCGAATGCACTACCATCCCAGTTTACCATGAAAGTCCCTGATTTTCAGGATATATATGTCCCCAATGGAAGAACGCAAAAAATAAGAATCAACCTCGCTGTTTCTGATCCGGAATCTTCTGAATAAAATGAAAACTACTTCCCCAAAATTCGCCATGCGGGGATTTATTTTATGGCTCCTGATCTTAGGGTCCCTAATGAGCCAGGAAATGCCCACCATCGATATTGCTAACTCAGAATCTGGGGAGACCAGCATTAAATTGAACTTTTTTCTTTCTAAGCCCATTCAGCGTACTGATATCGCCGGATGGATTGAGCAGGAAAATTGGTTCATCCTGAATTTTTATCATATCATTCAACCGGATTCGGGTTTCATAAAAAATTTAACTTCTTACCCGATTCAAGATATTCAACAGGATTGGTCAAATAATTCACTTCAACTCTCTTTCCATAGCGCCCGGAAGATTGGATCTTCCGATGTGGTTTTACATGATAATGGTCAAAAGGTGCTTGTTGTATTAACCTATGCAGATTTTGTACGCTCCAAGGATGTTAACCCATCTTTTGTTTTTCCAAACCTGAAAGATGCCCAGAAGATATCCCATCCAGCTTCATGGAAAGATGCCCGGGAACGGACAACATTGGAGATTCTCTGTGATACAGATGACCTTCCCATTTATGTAGATAACCAACTGGTTGGGCATTCGCCTTTAGACCACCCGGTAGATGTATTGCCCGGTTGGCATAAAGTGGGCTATTTCCCGGAAGATTATTCCAGAGATCCCAATGCAAGAACTTCAAAAGAAAAAATGATGAATGATATTCTTGTCATGGGTCGTTTAGATGTATTTGTGGATGAGGGGAAGCATGAAACAATTGCGCTGAATTATCAAACACTGGATGATGATGTGATTGATTACAATATGCGTTTTCAATTAGGATCTGTGGCGGGGTTTTCTATTTTTGCCCTAATGATCCTTCTCATGAGTTGGGGGCTGGCCTAATCTATCGATCGAACCTAAGTTGGCTTTTTGTTCCTTTTTTATTTCTATCATTTTTGGTGGCTACTGAAAAACCAAAAATAAAACAATGGGACATTAAAGTCGGGGCGATTGATCATTACAAATATTGGAATCCATACCGCCGTATTTTAGACCTGAAGGGTGATCCTCAGACTTTTTATGGGCGGGACTACCACCAGGTCAAATATAATAAAGACGGCCGGATTAAAACGGTCACACGGTTTGGAGAAGACAGAGAAGAGCAGGAAACCTATCATTTTCTATGGACAAAGTCTGGTGCACGTTCTGAATATAAAGTAGTATTTCATACAGCTGGGAATGCACAGCGTTTAGATAAATATCTTTATGCGGACCAATTGAGTTATATTCGTCCTGGCTGGATAGCTGATGTCAAAAGCAGGAAAGATGGGCGTCCTTTTGAAGTGTCCTTTACAGATAAACTAGGTTTTACCTATTTTTATTATCATTTTAACTATAGCATGCATAAAGATGATTCCATGATAGCTGAGGTGGTAGAATCGTCTTATTTTGATTCTAATGGTGAATTTGTTGGTCGCCATCTAATCTTCTGGGAAAGAGGGGCCTTTCTTAGAATGATACAATATTTTAATACTGAGAATAGGATAACCCAAACAATTGAATTTATCCATAGTATAAAAGATGAAGAAACAACACGGATCATTACGAATGGAGAAGGTAAGGAATTAGAAAAGAAAATTATTCCTTTTATGCAGCCAGACAAGTATGCCTATAAACTGGAATGGACTGGACGAGAGATTGTTGATCATAGTTTATTGAATGTAGGAACAGTAGCAATTGCTCTGGAGTTCTATAAAAAAACTGAAATAGCTCTTAAAGAAGCAAATGAAAAAGTAAAAGAAGCAAAAAAGAAATTAGAAGAGACAAAACTAAGAGCGAATGAAGCAGAAAAAACATTACTGAAGGCTAAACAAAATGCACAAGATGTAAAACAATTTAAATTTGAAATGGATGCTGCAAAAAAAGAAGCAACCATAGCAATTGAGTCAATGCTTGCTGCAGAAAAAGAAGCAAATGATGCAAGGCTCCTGGCTGCTGCTGCTGCTGTAGCAGCTGAAAAAGTAAAAAAAGCCACAGAAGTTGAGCGGTATGCAGAAAAAGAAGATAAGTCGTCTTATAAAGATGCAAAGAAGGCAGAAAAAGAAGCAAAAAAGAAAGAAAAAGAAGCTGCAAAACTTATGAAGAAAGCAATACGGGATTCATCAGATCTTGGTGATAAATCATTTATAACTTTTGCTTATACA
>CAXCBH010000026.1:0-12413 GCA_963980675.1 uncultured bacterium
TGGGGACAGAAGAATGAAAAACCAGTATTTGAATTATTCAATATGAAAACGGATGAAATGCCCCATACCAGTTTTACAATCGCGATTGGAGAATTGGATGAGATAGGACAAAAAATTGATGAAGCTGATCCGTACCATATTTTAAAGGTAAAGCTGGGAACACCTAAAATGGATAAGGAGATTATGACGGAGATACGGCGGCACACCGATAAAGTTATCCGAATTGATGCCAATGAAGGTTGGGAGCCGGAGACTGCTTTAGATTTTACAAAATGGCTAGCAGACCAGAATGTAGAATTCGTGGAACAACCATTTCCAGCGGACCAATTGGATCATACCGCTATTTTAAAGGATAAATCACCTCTTGATATCTATGCGGACGAAAACAGCCTGGATTCGGCTGATATTCCACGAATTAGCACTGCTTTTGATGGTATCAATATCAAACTTATGAAATGTGGGTCCTTAGAAGAGGGAAAGCGGATGATCAACTTGGCACGGTTTTATGATTTAAAGATCATGCTGGGATGTATGGTAGAATCATCAGTAGGTATAACCGCCGCCGCCCATTTGGCTGGAGAAGTAGATAAGGTTGATTTGGATGGGAATTTGTTGATTAATAATGATCCATACATCGGTGTAAAAGTGACAGATGGAAAGTTGGTTTTACCAAATAGTAATGGGTTAGGAATCAGTTTAAATTCTAGTGCGGAAAATTTATTATAAATAATCTTTTGTAATCCATGCTAAATCGGTATTGAAATAAGTAATGAAAATACTTGGAATAGAACATCTTGGTATTGCTGTAAAAGACTTGGCAAATGATGCGCCATTTTGGAAGCATATTTTGAATATCGATCAAAAATCTACTGAAGTGATTGATGACCAAGGTACTACTACAGATATTTATGATACTGGAAAAGGTAAAATTGAGCTTCTGGAGTCAACAAAATCTGATTCTATAATTTCAAAATTCATAGAAAAACATGGGCCTGGAATTCATCATGTATGTTTTGAAGTAAAAAATATAAAATCTGCAATAAAAGAACTTAAAGAAAAGGATATACATGTTTTGACAGACAATTATTCCATAGGTGCAGAAGGATTAAAAGTAGTATTTATTCACCCTAGATCAACAGGTGGTGTATTGGTAGAATTGGCTGAAAAACCCGGTTAGCTATAATTTTTCAGCCAAATTTGTATTAATCTATATAGAAGTTAATTTTTCTTTCTAGGATACCAAAATTTCTTTTTCTTTTTCTTTTGCTGTTGCTCAGCCCCTTCATTAAGGTCTCTATCTTTTTTTATCTTTCCATCAGCATAGCTAGTTCTACGAATTTCTCTTCCTTTAACATCGTAAAAAATCCAATCACCATTTCGTTTAGAAGCTTTCATTAAACCACGTTCTTTTACATTTCCATTGGAATAATATTTTAGAATAAGTTCATGCCCTGGAGGTGTCACGTACTTAATAACATCTTTGGATTTATTAACAACAGTAGTGTCGTATTTCAAGTAAGTTTGTTTTACAAGGTTTCTTATGGTATCTTGGACAAGAGTTGTATCAAAGGTTAAAACTTTTAATGTATCAAAAAGTATAGAACTGTATTTCATATCTGGCCCAATATAATTTGAACCTGTTGATTGTTTGGTGATAGCTTGAACTAGTGCAGTTGAATAAATCTCTTGAAGTTTTAAATATTCCTTTTCAGCACGTTTCCAATCTCCTCCTGCTGCATTTAAAGCTTGGTTAATCCAACCCTGTGCGGTTTTATCACCTGAGTCTCTAGCACGGAGTGCATCTCCAAGTGTTTTGTATTTTGGAAAAGCT
Source organism: uncultured bacterium (assembly GCA_963980675.1). Classification (GTDB taxonomy): domain Bacteria; phylum Fidelibacterota; class Marinisomatia; order Marinisomatales; family UBA1611. The sequence continues at coordinate 1,832 of CAXCBH010000026.1, forward strand.
GACATTTTTTGGTCAACCATGCTTGGACTGAAATTTGTGGGAAAATTACTGGAATATGTGTGAATCGATACAGTGTCATTATTTGTAACAACTAGTGTATCGTAAACGACAGTGGAATCAAAGGCATATAACCATAGTGAATCTCGAATTACCGTTGTGTCATAAGCAAAGACCCAACTTGTATCGTAAAAAATGGTAGTATCATATGCAAATGCCCAAAGGGTATCTCTGACTACTGTTGTGTCATAGGTGTAAAAATAGCTTGTATCTAACACAACCATAGTGTCATAGTTCGTATAAGCAATGGTGGTTGTATCATAGTGATTGAAATGAAGGCTATCAATAATGATGATTGTATCATATACGGTTGTTGTTGCATTGGTATAGATATATGTTGTATCTAAGGCTGTTGTTGTATCATATATGGTGGTATAAACAAAAATAGTATCAGTCGGGCGTTTTTTGGATTGCTCTTCAAGGAGGAGATCTATTTGCGATGAAAGATTTTCTAACCGAGCATTATATTGAGACCCCAGCTGTTCTAACTGAACCTGAGCTCGTTCTAACTGAACCTGAGCCTGAGTTTTCTCATTATAGATTTCCTTTGGTTTTTTTTCGCCTTTCTTAAATATCGGGCTAGGTGCCTTAATAACAGCGCCGGTTTGAGTACGGTAGATTCTCCGTTCTTTAGAGCTATTATTGCTTTGTGCCGTGAGTATAACACAAATAGATAGCATAACGACAAATAGGTTTTTATACATAGATTTTGGCAGAATATTGTTAATTGTTGTTAATTATTGGTTGGATTACCATATATCAATGAAAATCTAAACAATGAAGAATAACCATCCTATATAATATAAACCAAATAAAATATTTCATTGATTAGAACTGTTAAAAAATTGGTTTTAATTGAAATATCCAGAAGATTTATAATAATATCGATTGATTATAAGAAAAGTTATTGAATTTGGATGCTCAGAATTCTACATAAAAACTGAGAAAAATTTCTTTAACTAAATTGTGTAATTTCATATAGTCATGAATGAAATAGTGCAAGAGAAACTGAAACGAATTCCAACCTATCCCGGGGTGTACCAGTTTTTTAATTCTGATAAAAATATTATTTATATTGGCAAGGCCAAAAATCTTCGAAATCGTATAAGGTCTTATTTCCAAAGTAAAAAACACCAACGCGCAAAAACAATATCATTAGTGAGAATTATTGCTGATCTTGAATGGATTGTGGTTAGGAATGAAGTTGAAGCATTAATGACAGAAGCAAATCTTATAAAAACGCATCGCCCCAAATATAATATTGATTTAAAAGATGACAAAACGTATCCCTTTATTCGCATTACAAACGAGCCTTATCCACAGGTGTTATTGACGAGAAAAATAGTTAAAGATGGATCCAAATATTATGGCCCCTTTACTGATGTGGGGCGCCTACGGATGACACTCAAGGCTCTCCATAAAGTTTTCCCAATACGAAGTTGCAGTTTTTACCTGGATGAACAAGTGGTTAAAGAGAAAAAGGTATCTATTTGCTTGGATTATCATATTAAAAAATGTGAAGGCCCTTGTGAAGGGCTTGTTTCTCAAGATGATTACCAGGGAATGATAGATCGTATTGAAGATTTCATGAAAGGAAAAACCAAAAAGACCGAATCCCATATAGCCGAACTTATGAATCAAGCTTCCATAAATCAACAATATGAAGAGGCAGCCATTTACAGAGACCAATTAGATGCTATTCGTTCCTTCAAAGAAAGACAAAGCCACGTTGCAACTGATTTTGAAGAAAGGGATGTGATCGCATTGGCGCGAGAAGACAATTTGGGTATTGCTGTAATTATTCGAATTCGTAATGGAAGAATTTTCAGTCGAGAAAAACTTTCTCTTCAGGGACTAGATGAAAATGACGACGCAACGCTTAAGACAGTTATTTCACGTTTTTATATGGATAGTGATTTTATTCCAAAAGAAATTTCACTTCAATTGAATCCTGAAAATGAAAAAGATTTGACTAGTTGGTTGAAAGAAAAACGTAAAGGTGCCATTCATTTTTTATATCCGAAAAAAGGGGAGAAGGCAAAGGAACTACGAATCACTCAACAAAATGCACTATTGCTCTTGGGTGAATGGATCATAAAACGGAAAAAGATGAAAGAACAAATTCCAAAAATGCTTTCGCAACTTCAGGAAGATTTGAATATGGATGTTCCACCCAAACGTATTGAAGCATTTGACATTTCCCATCTTGGCGGCACCAATACGGTGGCTTCAATGGTTTACTTTTTAGATGCAAAACCAAGAAAAACTGAATACAGAAAATTCAATATAAAAACAGTATCAGGAATCGATGATTTTGCTGCTATCCGAGAAGTGGTGTATCGTCGATATAAACGGTTAAAAAAAGAAGAAAAACCATACCCTGATCTTATTTTGATAGATGGGGGGAAAGGGCAACTTAGTATGGCAGTATCGGCTTTAAGAGAGTTAGGGTTAGATTACATTCCGGTCATTGGATTGGCTAAAAGGCTGGAAGAAGTATTTGTACCAGGAAATCCGGAAGCTCAATCTATACACAAGCAAAGTCCGAGTTTAATTTTACTCCGCCGAATTCGGGATGAAGCTCATCGATTTGCCATCACCTTTCAGCGACAGAAACGAAATAAAGATATGTTATTATCTGTTTTTTCAGAAATTTCCGGAATGGGTAAAAAACAACTTGAAAAATTACTCCTAACATTTGATAATTTGGAATATATTGCCAAACTCACACCGGAAGTAATAAATGGAGAAACAGGAATTCCAATGAAAGTATGTCAAGAAATACAAAAAGTTGCTTCTGCATTTTTAAAATCCCGAAATAAACCATGAGCAAATTTTGACAAATTCCCGTACTAATTATAAATGAATCACCCTAAAAAGCACTTGATGAAAAGATATATCATTATAACTATTTTAACCACTGGATTGATTGCACAAAAATATGTTCCTAGAAATATTCTAATTCAGAGCAAAACTGGTGTTACGATGGATGAATTGAAAATCGGATTGGGTATATCTCAATATCAAATTGTAAAACCTCTAATGAAACGTGCAAATATTTATTTAGTCAAAGTTGTGGATCGATCTTTGACAACAGAAGTAGCGTTGAAGAAAATCTCTGAAAATCCATGGGTTCAAAATGCTCAATTTGATCATTATATTACCCAGCGCCAAATCTTTCCAAATGATCCCAGTTTTAATTCACAATGGGGCATGCATAATACAGGACAATCTGGCGGATTGGAAGATGCAGATATTGATGCGCCGGAAGCATGGAGTCTATCAACAGGTGGGGTTAATGCAATAGGGGATGATATCGTAGTTGCTATTGTTGATGGCGGTTGCATGTTATCTCACACTGATTTAGATGACAACCTTTGGGTGAATATTGATGAAATTCCTGGGAATAATATTGATGATGAACATGATGGCTATGTTGATGATGTGAATGGATGGAATGCTTTTAACTCCAACGGGAATGTTTCATCAGATGGTCATGGAACCCATGTGGCAGGGATTGTAGGTGCAGAAGGAAACAATGGTAGTATGGTAGCTGGTGTGAATTGGAATGTAAAATTAATGATCATCGAAGGATCCACTGGAACAACATCTATAGTCTTAGAAGCTTATGGATATGTTTTGGATCAACGGGTTTTATACAATGAAACAAATGGAGCAGAAGGCGCATTTGTTGTTGCAACAAACTCCAGTTTTGGAATTGATTTTGCTGATTGTACATCCGGGAGTTACCCCTTATGGGATGAAGCATATACCGCTATGGGAGAAGCAGGCATCCTGAGTGCAGCAGCAACAATTAATTCAAATCAAAATATAGATAGTATTGGGGATGTACCTACAGGATGTACAAGTGATTTTCTTATTACAGTTACTAATACAACTCGAAATGATCAGAAAGCATCTGCTGGGTATGGTATAGAATCGATTGATTTGGGTGCACCAGGTAGCAGTATTTTATCAACGTATAGTAATGGGTCTACATCCAGTCTCTCAGGAACAAGTATGGCCACACCACATGTTGCTGGTGCCATCGGTTTTTTTCATGCAGTCATGACAGCCAGTTTTAGTGAATTTCATAAAGTAAATCCAGGTGAAGGTACACTTATTTTAAAAAATATGATTCTGGATGGAACTGATGAGATTAACGCTTTAGAAAATATTACTGTATCCGGAGGTCGACTTAACCTATACAATACAGCTATAATGATTTCTGAATTTATGGCATCCGATTCTTTAGATCCGAATCCTGTTACTAATTTCAACGGAGTAGGACCTGATGGAATGACAATTTATTTAAATTGGGAAAATCCAGTAACACTTTTTGGAGGGGATTCAATTCCAAACTTTGAGAATGATTTATACAGGGATGGGAATTTATTAGAATCATTGTCGTTTATTGACTCCTCATACGATGATAGCTTGGTATTACTTGGAAATTTATACGAATACACTATGATCACTCGGCTGGTGGAAAATGATTCACTCAGTGTACCTGTCTCTATATTGGTGGAATTAGAAGGCGGGGAATGTCCAATAGCTGATCCAAACATGGATGGATTAATCAATGTAATGGATATCATTAAAACAATGCAGTTTATTTTGGAATGGGATTCACCCACACCAGATGAATTTTGTGCGGCGGATGTAGACTTTGATAATGCACTAACTGTTAGTGATTTAGTGCTCTTATCTGACATAATCATGGGTAATTAGTGTTATTTAATTTTGTCTCTTCTTCAGATCACCCTAATAATTAGAATCATTAATAGTGTCATGTTATAATGGTAGATTTTTTAGATTAGTATTAATGTACATGGTTTTTAAATAAATTTTTTACTCACCAACCATTTCCACTTCAGTCACTTATTTATTCATACTCTATTTACCATTTATATTTTAAAAATTACTATAATCTATCCTAATTTTTAATCTAAAATATATATCTTAATTTTTATAAAGTCTGCCATTGACCCTCGTCAGAAATAGTCCGTAAATTAGACATTATGGCAGAGTTCAGAATTAATTCAAATTTTACGCCACAGGGAGATCAACCTCAAGCCATTGATGTATTGGTGAAGGGCATAAATCAGGGTGATGAATACCAGACCTTATTAGGTGTGACCGGTTCCGGGAAAACATTTACTATGGCTAATGTGATTCAAGCGGTGCAAAAACCCACCTTGATTATGAGTCATAACAAAACTTTGGCGGCACAATTATATGGTGAATTCAAACAACTCTTTCCAAATAATGCGGTAGAATTTTTTATTTCCTATTACGATTACTACCAACCGGAAGCTTATTTACCGGTCACAGATACATTTATTGAAAAAGATATGTCCGTTAATGAGGAAATTGACAAATTGCGTCTCAAAACTACCAGTTCACTCATGGCTAGAGAAGATGTGATTGTGGTTAGTTCTGTGTCCTGCATTTATGGGATAGGGTCACCCGAAGAATATAATAAAGGCTGTGTCACTGTGAGTACTGGTGAACAGTTAGATCGACGCAAATTTCTATCTCTTTTAATTAATATTCATTATTCCAGAAATGATAAAGTTTTAGAACGGGGAAATGTTCGTGTTCGAGGTGATGTAATAGAAGTTTTTCCTGCCTATGAAGATGCATGCATTCGGATTGAGATGTTTGGAACGGATGTGGATTCAATCACAAAATTTGATCCATTGACAGGAGAAATCAAGGAAACTATTCACACAGCAGTCATTTTTCCGGCAAAACACTTTGTCACTGATAAAGAAACCACATTGAGAGTGATTGGTGAGATTCGCCAGGAATTGACAGACAGGCTGGACCTCCTTCGAAGTAACAATAAACTATTAGAGGCGCAACGATTGGAACAAAGAACCAATTTTGATATTGAAATGATGATCGAGCTTGGTTATTGTTCGGGAATCGAAAATTATTCCAGATTCTTTGCAGATAGAGCACCGGGAGACACCCCTTATACCTTACAGGACTTTTTCCCTGATAATTCGCTCACAATTTTGGATGAATCCCATGTGACACTTCCTCAAATTCAGGGAATGTATAATGGCGACAGGGCACGAAAAGAAACATTGGTGGAACATGGATTTCGTCTTCCCAGTGCACTTGATAATCGCCCTCTGAAATATGATGAATTTTTTAAAGCACAAAAACAAATTATATTTACCTCGGCAACACCTTCCTATAGAGAATTGGAACTGACCAAGGGGGTTGTGGTAGAACAAATTATTCGGCCCACAGGGTTGCTGGATCCTGAAGTGGATATTCGGGAAACACGTGGTCAAATTGATGACCTTGTGGGAGAAATTCGTTATCGAGCCAAAAGGAGAGAACGCGTACTCGTGACAACTCTCACAAAACGAATGGCGGAAGATCTAACAGAATATTTGACAGGACTTAATATTCAGGTTCGCTATCTTCATTCTGATATTGCTACGTTGGAACGGGTTCAAATCTTGCGAGAACTAAGGATGGGTGAGTTTGATGTACTGGTTGGGATTAATTTGCTTCGTGAAGGATTGGACTTGCCTGAAGTGAGTTTGGTGGCAGTATTGGATGCGGATAAGGAAGGGTTCCTTCGGTCAAAAAGTTCATTACTCCAAGTTGCAGGGCGGGCAGCACGAAATATAGAAGGATTGGTTATTCTGTATGGAGATAAAATCACTGAAGCCATGCAATACCTTGTGGATACAACCAAGAAGCGAAGAAAGGTGCAGTCAGAGTTCAATAAAAAACACGGAATTACACCAAAAACAATTTATAAATCTGTTGATGAGATCATGATCTCCACTGCTGTTGCAGATTCAATGCGGCATGTAGATGAAGTTTATGTTCGGGGATATGATAAAGATCATTTACCGGAAGCAGAAAAACAGATGATTTTAATAGAATTACGAAAAGCCATGCTTGAATCAGCAGAAAATCTAGAATTTGAAAAAGCTGCAAAGATTAGGGATGAAATTGATGAATTTGAAAAAGATTTAGGAATAACTGTATCATGAAAATATTAGTCACAGGCGGTGCCGGATGCATCGGCTCTCATGTTGTTTATGAATTAATTGATCAAGGGCATGATGTTACCATCTTAGATGATATGTCCCTTGGATTGGAAAAAAATATTGATCCCAGATCGATATTTATACAAGGGAGCACGCATTCAAATTCTGATTTGGATTCAGTGTTGTCTCTTGAATTTGATGGCATTATCCACTTAGCTGCTTGGAAAGCGGCAGGAGAGTCCATGACAGATCCTGCTAAATACGCCCATAATAATTTAATCGGTACAATTAATCTCTTGAATGCTTGTGACAGGCATGGAATAAAAAGATTTGTATTTTCATCCACATCATCCGTCTACGGTAATCCTGAGTATATTCCCATTGATGAAAACCATCCTACCGAACCGATCAGTTATTATGGTGAGACCAAATTGCAAGTTGAAAAAAATCTGAAATGGTTCAGTGAGTTAAAAGGGATCAGATTCGGAGTACTACGTTATTTCAATGCTGCCGGGTATGATAAGAAGGGGCGCATCAAAGGGAGAGAAAGAAATGCCCTAAATTTGATTCCCATTGCTATGGAAGTAGCAGCTGGGATACGAGAAAAAATGCAGGTTTTTGGAGACAATTATGACACCCATGACGGAACCGGAGTTCGTGATTATATTCATGTTTCCGATTTAGCCATAGCTCATATGAAAGCACTGAATTATATTTCAGAAAATGATAAGGATCTATTAGTGAATTTGGCAACCGGTGAAGGGCATTCTGTTTTGGATGTAATCAACAAGTCAAAAGAAGTATCCGGAAAAGACATTCCTTTTGATATTGTTGGAAGACGGGCAGGTGACCCCGCTACAGTAGTTGCGGTATCAAATAGGGCGAATAAAGTACTGGATTGGTCCACAAAATATTCTGATTTGGATACGCTGATTCGTACGTCTTGGGATGTTTATAAATGATTAAAATAGGAATAATGTCATGATTGACATAGACAGACTTCAAAAACAATCTGGAATTATCGGTACTTCGGATGGCATTCGCCAGGTTTTAGAAATGATTGCTCAAGTGGCGCCGGTGGATATTTCTGCCCTCATTACGGGTGAATCTGGTGTGGGGAAAGAAGTCGTAGCAAAAGCCATTCATAAAAGTAGCAAGCGGAATAATGATCCCCTAATAGTAGTGAATTGCGGTGCCATTCCAGAAGGTATTATTGAATCCGAATTATTTGGGCATAAAAAAGGTTCATTCACCGGTGCAGGCGAAGACCGGAAAGGATATTTTGAAGAAGCCCATAAAGGAACCATTTTTCTCGATGAGATTGGTGAAACTCCTCTTGAAACACAGGTTAAATTGCTTAGAGTCTTAGATACTGGCGAATTCATGCGAGTAGGAGAAGCCAAAACTAGATATACAGATGTTCGGATAATAGCAGCTACTAATAAAAATTTGGCTGAATTGGTAAAAAAAGGTGATTTCCGACAGGATCTTTATTACCGTCTTAAAACGGTAACAGTGGATGTGCCTTCACTTCGGAATCGTGTGGAAGATATTGGACCCTTGGTAGAACGATTCGCATTGGAGTTCACACGATCGAATGATATTTTGTATCGGGGATTCATGCCGGAAGGGATTCGTGTTTTAAAACAATATGAATGGCCGGGGAACGTCCGTGAATTAAAGCATTTTGTTGAAAGAATACTGGTCTTAAAAAGAGGAGAAAGAATAACATCTGAAATGGTACAAGAAGAATTGATGGATGTTTTACCTATGGATCCGGTTCACAATTTAGCATTACCAGTTTTGGTGAATCAATCTACCGATAAAGCAGAAATTGATTTAATTCTTCGGCAATTGTTTATGTTGAAACAAGATACTGAAATGATCCAGAAAATGATGATAAGTGGACAAGTGCCTTCACCTGAATTAAATAACCCATTCCCGGTTGTGGAACAGAATGAGCATGGTATACCACTCCCAGAAAAATCAATGGAAATCACTGAAGATGGTCAACGCATGATTCGAGATGATGCCATCGGTGATATATCTATTAAGAATCTGGAGGAAGAAGCTATAACTCGTTCATTAAGATACTTTAATAATAACCGCCGGAAAACTGCAAAATCTCTTGGCATGAGTGAAAGGACATTATATAGGAAAATTGAAGAATTTGGTCTTGAGCCCAAGATCAAACGCAAGAAATAGAATGAAAAATATTTTTCTGTTGTCCTCTTTATTTTTTCTTCTTTCATGTGGATTTTACTCAATGGCTGGTTCCATTCCACCCCATATTAAATCTATTGCCATTCCCCTTATGGAAAATGAAACAGCTGAATTTGGATTAGCAGAGGATATCACAGATGGGATTTTGGGTGAATTTGTTGAAGCTGGTATTTTGAGCATTACTGATGAAAACATAGCTCATTCCATTCTCCGAGGTACTGTAAAAAAAGTGAATGAAGGACCTTATACATACAGCAAACAGGAATCTGTTTCAGAATTTCGCTATAAAATAGATGTTAAGTTAGAATGGTATGATGTGTCACAGGATAAGAACTTGTTGGAGGGAACCTACTCTGGATTTGGTGCTTATGGGCTGAGTGGCGATATCGGTTCTGATGGTATTGATAATGATAATGACGGTAAAATTGACAATGATGATGATGATGAATTTGGTGAACCGCGGGCTTTTGCAACAAAGGTTGCCGTTCGTAAAATTGCACAAGATATTTTAAACGATATTATGACGACTTGGTAAAGGAATACGATTAAAAAATGAAAACAGTTACAATAAATCAGCTTCATGAGCATGAAGGTAAAGAAGTTCAATTGAAAGGTTGGGTATACAACACCAGGAATATTGGGAAAATTTGGTTTCTCATTTTCAGAGATGGTACAGGTTTACTTCAGGGGGTGGTTGTTAAAGGTGAAGCCACCGATGATACATTTGAAATGGAACCAGATTTAAATCAAGAAGACTCGGTGATCTTAACCGGTATCGTTCGGAAAGAACCACGGTCGGTTGGGGGATATGAATTAGGAATCAAAGAGATTGATGTAGTAAACCATGTGACGGAAGAATTTCCAATTTCTCCGAAAGAACATGGTGCAGATTTTCTCATGTCAAATCGACATTTATGGTTACGTTCCAAAAGGCAAAATGCAATAATGCGTGTCCGTCATCAAATTGTCAAAGCAATTCGTGATTTCTTTGATGACAACGGATTTATATTAATTGATTCTCCTATTTTTACCGGGAATGCAGTAGAAGGTACTACGACGCTTTTTGAAGTGGATTATTTTGAGCGATCGGCCTACCTCACCCAAAGTGGGCAACTCTATCAGGAAGCGGGTGCAGCTGCTTTTGGCAAGACCTATTGTTTTGGTCCAGCCTTTCGTGCAGAAAAATCGAAAACCCGTCGACATCTTACTGAATTTTGGATGGTGGAGCCAGAAATGGCTTATGTGGACCTGGATGAAAATATGACCTGGGCGGAAAACTT